>JALGWK010000282.1 GCA_025774205.1 bacterium | reverse complement strand
TTTTCCCAGCGGCTCATCGCCCTGGCGGCCCGGTCCGTCATCCGCATGATAGGGTTCTCGCTGCGCTACCGGATCCACGGTTCAGAAAACCTGGAGAGGGCCCGGGCAACCTCTCCGTCGGGTCGGACGGCCTGTGCCTTCTGGCACGGCCACCAGTTCCCGGCCGTTTACCACTGGCGCCGAAAGAATCAGGTAGTGCTTTCCAGCCTCAGCCGGGACGGCACTCTGCAGACCCTCATCCTCAGCGGACTGGGATACCATTGCGTCCGCGGATCGAGTTCACGCGGCGCCATCAGGGGGCTGATCGGTGTCATCCGGGCCATGAAGGAAGGTCGGGATTCCCTCTTCGCGGTGGACGGTCCCCAGGGCCCCTATCACGAGGTGAAACCGGGAGTACTCTTTGTCGCCGTCAAGACCGGGACGCTAATCGTACCGACGGGGATCGCTATCAGGAAGGCGAAGATCTTCGAGAAGGCCTGGGACCGCTACATCTTTCCATGGCCTTTCACGAAGGTCGTCCTGCTGTTCGGCGAGGGTATCGAGGTCCCACCGGGGACCAGACCGGAGTCACTCGACAGGATGGCGGTGGAACTGGGCGCTGACCTTGAACGACTCACCACGGAAGCGGAGTCGCTTCTTTGAACCGTTCCCGGAACGGAACGGGTATCACCTCCTGAAGAACGCCTCCAGCAGCTCGAAGCTGATCCACCACCTGAGCCCCCCCCACTCCGCCTGGCCGCTCCCCCTGCCGGGTTCCTCCCGATCGCCGCTATCGGACAGCGATCTCAGCCTGGAGGCCAGGGGGATGAGCTGAGCCGCCCCGGCCCGGACCGTGACACCCTCAAGTACCGGCAGCGCGAGGACCACTCCCAGATCGGCGAACTGAGCGGAACGGAGGCGGAGCCGATCCCGGATGATGTTCGTCTTCCCGATACCGAGCAGGTAGGGTTCCCACGATTCGATCCGACCGTCGGTCCGGAGAGAGTGCAGATCGAAACCGACCTCGATTTCAGCTCTCTCCGACCTGTTGCCGGCGATAAAACGCGCTCCGGCACTGAACAGGTTGAGATCGGCTCCCGCCGCGCCTCTCCGTTTCAGCCCGAGCAGGTCGACGATAGTGGGTGTGAAGGGCCAGAACTCGACTTCCCCCTCACCATTCCAGGCCGTGTCCGACAGGCCGCCCCACAGGCGCCAGGTCGCTCCCGCCCGCCGGATATCGTGCCCCGCGCGAAGCCAGCGGCGACGGTCGTCGAGCAGGAAGCGACTGTACCTGAGCCCCCGCGAATCGAGCCAGGCTCGGTACCGGCTATCCTCCAGCCCGAGAGCGCCCCACCAGGTTTCCGCCGCGGAGGTGACACGCAGTTCCCCGCGCCCGATCCGCGGTTGCAGGCGAAGCTGATGATCGAGATCGGGATCACGGGGGGTCGTGATCCGGGTCCGTTCCAGGCGGAGGAGGAGGCGCAGACCCGCCACCTCTCCCTCCAGTCGCAGACCGATTGAAGATCTGACCACCGGCGCCTCCACCGCAGCCCCTGCATCCCGGTATCCGATCACGATCCCGTCACGCCCCGCTCGTCGGGTGGACCAGACCGACACATCAAGATCGCGGATCGGTTCCACCCCGATCATCACCGCATGGAGGTCGGGGGAACGGGCAGACCCGCTCCGACCACCGGCTGCCAGGAGGGTCACCCTCCCGCTCCTCCTCCTGATCCCCAGCCAGACATCCCGGGCCTCGGGATCGGATCGAACCGTACTCCGATCTTCATCGATTCTCATACGGGTCGTCAGTTCGGTGGTCGAACCGCCCCACAGCAGCGACCAGGCTTCGGAATCAAGCGGAACCGCGAAAGAGACTCCCCACCCATGACCGGTGACATCGACCTCGCGACGATCGCCGGTGGTGGACCGGTAGACGAGCTGGCCGGACCTGTCAAATCGGGCCAGCGGCAGATCGGTCGCCAGCCAGGAGAAGGGATCTGTGGCGGGGGTTCGCCCGGGGCGGGTGGTCCGGGAGGCGCCGGGTGATCCCCACCCCGCTACCGGCAGCAGGTCGGCCTCCCTGCTCCCGGTGAGGCCGACCTCAGGCGCCAGAAGACGGGCCAGTTCGGGCCAGGGGGAGAGGACCTGGGCCCGACCGGCAGCCGGCGCCGCAAGGGCAAGGAGCAGGAGAGTGACAGGGAGCCGGGCGGCTCCTTGCCGGCGGAGGCAGCGACAGGGGATACCTGCCGCGGAAGGAACATGGAATGCGAACGGCCGGGTCGAGCCTCCCCGCCCCGGCCATCCGGTTATCTCAGGCTTCATGAACCTGTTTCACCCGTTCAGCCGCCACCTCCTCCGAAGGGGAACGGGCCACCCATCTCCCAGTAGTCGGTGTCGATGTTGAAGAAGGCCTTGAATTCCTCATCAGAGGTGAGGGCGGGGAAGAGTCCCCCCATCGTCGGATCGGGGAACGCCCACTGGCTGATGTCCTGCTCCATATAGCCGTTCCAGATAAACATATGGTATTCGACATTCCAGGTGTAGGGAGGCAGGAGCTGCTTCAGATCCGCGACGGGCGTGGTGAAGATGGACGAGAAGTTGACCGTGAGGGGATCCACCGTGCCGTCATCGTCGAAATCGACATCGTCAATGACACGATCACCGCTGAGAGCCAGGAGGAAATCCGTAAGCATCTCTTCGATTTCGTCCAGTTCCTGCTGAGTCGGACCATCGTCACCGAGTTTGATCAGGTCGTCGGTCTGATCATCGGTCTCATTATTAAGGCTGGTCGAGAACGCGTTCATCTTCGCGATGGCAGCCATGAGAGCCAGCCGGGTGGCGCCCATATTCGTCGCGCCGTTGGTTCGCAGCGCGAGGAAGGTGCCGTCGGTCTGGTTGAGAGCCGCCTGAATCGCCGTCTCATCGGCGAAATCGGGGAGGTTCAGGTTGTAGGAGACGAAGAAGTGGAGTTGTGACTTCAGGAGATG
>JALGWK010000031.1 GCA_025774205.1 bacterium | reverse complement strand
GGCTCGCCGAGGTCACAGCCGGTGAGCAGGTGAGAGAGGATTCCGATCTCATCGAGCGAGTCCGCGGGAAGTTCAAGCGCCTGATCAAACCTCTGCAGGCGTCCGTCGCCGTTTACGAAGGTGCCGCTCTTTTCAAAGGAGATCGTGCCCGGCAACACCAGTGAGGCCGCCTTCGCGGCCGGTGACTCGTTCGGTACGATCGCCACCACCTGTGCCAGGCCACCCAGTTTTCCGGCGATCTCGTCGGTAAGGTCGGCGCCGAGGATAAAGAGGGTGCTGATCGAGTTGTTCTCTATCAACCCCATCAGGTCCTCAATCGAAGTCAGGCCTTCCACTGCTGTTTCGACACCAACGGTATTGGGATTGGGGTCCTTCCGCTGGAGGAAGTCGAGCTTTTCAGCCGGATCGATGCGCCCCCCGGGACCGTACCAGGCAGCCGTCTTGCCGCCCATTCCCCGGATCATGCGATCGAAGAGGAAGGCTTCTTCACACGTCGCGGTCGCCGAGACGATACCGGCCACCCTGTCACCAGCCGTCTTCAGGGCTTCCACGGCGGTTTCAAGTGCCCGGTCACGATCGATCTCCTCGCCGCTTCCGAGTCGGGGGGTGAGGATGCGATCCTCGAGGACACTGTCCCATTCGTAGCGACCGACATCGCACATCCACCAGTCGTTCACCTCGAGGTTGGGTCGCGGCCGGACCCTCGCCGTACGGTTCTCGTAGCGGTCGACGTAGAGGTTGCAGCCGGCGCTGCACTTCGTACAGATACCGAGGCTCGCCTCCAGGAAGAAGACCCGGGAGTGGTAGAGGAACTGCTTGGAGATGAGGGCTCCGACCGGGCAGACATCGGCCAGACAGCCCTGGTAGTTGTTCGAGAGGTTGTGCTCGAGGTAGGTGCCTACATCCACCTCGGCTCCGCGGTCGTAGATCGCGAACTCCTCGCCCCCCTCGATCTCACGCAGGAACCGGATACAGCGGGTGCACTGAATGCAGCGGTTGGAGTACATCATCAGCCGGTCGCTGAAATCCTTGACCGGGTAGGTGCGCTTCACCATCCGGTGACGTGTCTTCCCGCTGCTGTACTTGAAGGTGTTGTCCTGGAGCATGCACTCGCCGGCCTTGTCGCACCACGGGCAGTCGAGCGGGTGGTTGAGCAGCAGGAACTCCATCACTGCCCGGCGGGCGTCCGTTACGTTCTCGGCACTGGAGACGATCTCCATGCCCTCGGCGACCGGAATGATGCACGACGGCTCCAGTTTCGGGCGGCCGTCGACCTGCACCAGGCACATCCGGCAGTTGCCGGCCGCGGAGAGCCCGGGGTGGTAACAGAAGTGCGGGATCTCGATGCCGTGACTGAGAGCGGCCTGGAGGATCGTGGAACCCTTCGGGGCAGTGACCTCCCAGCCGTCGATCGTGAAGGTTACCTTCTCCTCGGCCTGCGGGAGCCGTACGACCGGGGCGATCCCTTCACCCATGTGGGCCTTCAGTGTCTTCCTGGTGCCGGACATCACTCGCTCCCTCCCGCTGTGCCCGTTGCCACCCTGGCTTCGAACTCGTCCCGGAATTTTCTCACGGCGGTGGCCACCGGTCCTGCCGCGCCGTCACCGAAGGCGCAGATGGTGTTGCCGCAGATGTGATTGGCCACGTCAACGAGGAGATCGAGGTCGTCGACAGTGCCAAGACCATCGGCGATGCGCTGGAGGATCTCCACCATCCAGCGGCAGCCCTCCCGGCAGGGGGTGCACTGTCCGCAGCTCTCGTGCTTGTAGAAGGTGGCGAGATTGAGTACCACCTCCACGATGTCATCATCCTCGTCGAGCACGATCGTGGCGCCGGAGCCGAGGAAGGTGCCCAGTTCGAAGGCAGCCTCATGGGTCATGATGACGCCATCGAGTTCAGAGGCCTCGAGAATGGGGGTTGATGATCCGCCGGGGTATATGGCCTTGAACGGCTTGCCCCGTGATGGACCGCCGCAGAGGTCGTCGAGGAGGTCGGACCAGGGGATGCCCATCTCGACCTCGAAGACGCCCGGGTTCGCGACCCGGCCGCTGACGCTGAAGAGACGTGTTCCGGTGCTCTTCTCGGTCCCGTACGAGGCGTACCAGGCGCCGCCGTTGTTCACGATGGCGGGAATGTTGGAGAGGGTCTCGACGTTGTTGATGATGGTGGGGCAGCCGTATAGGCCGACGATGGCGGGGAAGGGGGGGCGAACACGCGGCATGCCCCGTTTCCCTTCGATTGAATTCAGCAGGGCCGTTTCCTCGCCGCAGATGTAAGCCCCGGCACCCATGAAGACCGTGACCTCGCAGTCCCAGCCGCTGCCCAGGATGTTCTTGCCGAGCAGGTTGGCGGCCCTGGCTTCCTCGATGGCGGCCCGCATGCGGACGGCCTCGCGGTCGAATTCCTGCCGGAGATAGATGAAGGCGTGGTTGCAGCCGATGGCGTAGGAGGAGATGAGGACCCCCTCCACGAGCCGGTGGGGGGTCTGGCGAAGGAGCCAGCGGTCCTTGAACGTACCCGGCTCACCTTCGTCACCGTTGCAGACGAGGTAGGTCGGCTTGCCGGTGTCCTTCGGCGCGAAGCCCCACTTCACGCCGGCGGGGAAGCCGGCGCCGCCCCGTCCGCGAACGCTGCTTGTCTTGACCTCTTCGTGGACCTCTGATGGAGACATCTCCTTCAGAGCCTTCTCGAGGGCGGTGTAGCCGGCGCCCTTAGAGCGGTACTCCTCGAGGGTGACCATGCCATCGATCGCCCCGGGGGTCATGAGGATCGGTTCCCTGTTCTTCACTCCGCGGTAGACGTCGGCGCTCATGCTCCCACCTCCGTCCCTTTCACGGGGTTCCCGCCGGGGACTCCGGCGCCACCCTCCGGGTGCCGACCGGCGTGGAGCGCTTCGACGACCGCATCGCACTGTTCGGGCTGGAAGCTCTCGAAATAGTCATAATCGACCTGGACCGCTGGGCTGTTGCCGCAGCAGGCCAGGCACTCGACGGCGATCAGGGAGATCAGACCGTCCCCGGTGGTGCCCCCGATCGATATGTCGAGCAGTTCTTCGAACCGGCTGACCACGGCATCGGCGCCGGCGAGCTGGCAGGAGATCGTGGTACAGACCATGATCATGTGCCTGCCGATCGGGCCGGTGTGGAGGTTGTGATAGAAGGTGGCCACCCCCGCCGCGACCGCCTCTGTGACTCCCGCCTCGGCGGCGGCCAGGGCGATCACTTCTTTCGTGAGCGATCCGTGGTCCTGCTGGGCCAGCTTCAGGGCCGGGATCAGGACACTCCGGAGCTCGGGGTATTCGGCCTTCATCGACTCGAGGGCCTGGCGAGATTCCTGTGAGTATTCCAGAGCCATCAGCAATCGAGCTCCCCGGCTATGACGTTGAGACTTGAGATCGTGGCGATGGCGTCTGAGAGGCTGGCGCCCTGCAACAGCTCCGCGATCGAGCTGTAGTAATAGAAGCAGGGCCTCCGGACGTGGACGCGGTAGGGGCCCTCACCCCCGTCGCTCACGATGAAGAATCCGAGTTCACCGTTGGCCGCCTCGGTCGAATGGTAGAATTCACCCGCCGGCACCGGGACACCGTGCATGATCAGTTTGAAGTGATGGATCATGCTCTCCATGCTGGTGTAGGTGTCCTTCTTCTCCGGCAGGCGGATCTGCGGGTCCTCGATACAGTACGGGCCTTCGGGCAGGTTCTCGATCGCCTGGTCGATGATCTTCAGGCTCTCGAGCATCTCTCTTACCCGCACCGTATACCGGTCCCAGGTGTCACCCTTCTCGCCGACCGGGACGTCGAAGTCGAACTCGTCGTAACACATGTACGGGTTGGTTTTCCGGACGTCGTAGGAGACTCCGGTCGCGCGCAGGTTCGGGCCGGTGTAACCGTAGGAGAGGGCCGTCTCAGCATCGATTGCGCCGACGTCCTGGACCCGGTCCATGAAGATGCGGTTTCGGGTGAGGACGGTGTCGAAATCGACCCAGGTCTTCGAGAAGCGCTTCACGAAATCCCGGACATCATCCACGAAGTCCGGCAGCACATCGTCCTTCAGTCCGCCGATGCGGCCGAGGGTGGTCGTCAGGCGGGCGCCGCAGTGCTTCTCGAGCAGGGTATAGAGTCGCTCCCGCTCCTCGAAGTACCAGAGGAAACCGGTAAAGGCCCCGCAGTCGACCCCGAGGATCCCCATGCTCACGAGGTGATCCATTATACGGGACATTTCGTTGAAGATCGTCCTGATATACTGGGCCCGTTTCGGAACCTCGATCCCCATCATCGCCTCGACCGCGACGAGCCAGCCGATATTGTTCATAGGCGAGGAGACGTAGTTCATCCGATCGGTGCAGTTGAGGAACTGGTGATAGGTGTAGTGCTCACCGAGTTTCTCGAAGGCCCGATGGAGGTAGCCGATGTGGGGTTCCACCGAGACTATCTTCTCACCCTCGAGGGTCACGATGTTGTGGAGCACCCCGTGCATCGCCGGGTGGTAGGGACCGAGATTCAGAATCATCTGGTCACTCTGCGCCGCTTCATCGTACATGCCCATCTCGGGCGAGGTCGATTCCCAGCGGTACTTCGCCGACTCCTGCTCGCGCAGGAGTTCTCTGTCACTCCGCTTCGTCACGACACGCTCCTACAGATCATGGAGTTCCTTCCAGGAGGTCAGGTGCTTGTTGCCCTGCAGTTCGCCCCTGACATTCTTGGCGCGCTCCGGTCCCTCGATCGGGAAATCCTTGCGCTGGGGGTGTCCCTCATAATCGAGAGGCATCACGATCCGGGTCATGTTCGGATGTCCCTCGAACGCGATCCCCATCAAGTCCCAGACCTCCCGCTCGGCCCAGTTCGCGGCAGGGTGTGTTGCGGAGAGGGTCGGTACCGTCTGCCCGTCCGCCACATAACCCTTCACCCGAACGCGACGGCCGTGCTCGCGGTCGAGGAAATGCCAGACGATCGCGAAGCGCTCCGGGTGGTCGTCGGGATGCTCGGAGTAGTCGACGGCGGTGAGGTCGAGCAGGATGGGGAACCCGACTCCGTCACCCACCTCACGAAGGGTTTCAGCGATATCGATGATGCGGGCGGGCTCGATCAGGAAGTGGGGCAGGACCGGGTCGAGTCTCACGTCGAGCAGGCTGTCATCGAGCGCGGCTACAACCGCGTCGATCACCTTCTGCTCCCAGTCGAGCGCTGTCCGCTCCGGCCTTCCCGCTACCGTGTTCAGATAGGTCTCACTCATCATGCCTGTCCCTGCTGCTGCCGGACGATCTCTTCGGCCTGCTTTGACTGCCATTCCGCATTCACACCCTGCTGGACCTCGCGACGGATGAACATCCGCCGCTCATGGGCCACCCCCTGTTTGCCCTGGATCTGCTCCTGCAGGAGCACCAGCGCGTGGAGGAACATCTCGGGGCGGGGGGGGCATCCGGGAATGAAGACATCTACCGGAATGAACTCATCAACCCCCTGGCAGACACTGTAGACGTCGAACATGCCGCCCGATGAAGCGCAGGCGCCCATCGAGATGCACCACTTCGGCTCGGGCATCTGCTCCCAGACTTTCAGGAGCACCGGTCGGGCCTTCAGGCAGATCGTACCGATGACGATCATCAGGTCGGCCTGCCTCGGGCTGAACGACTGGCGTTCGGCGCCGAACCGGCCGAGGTCGTTCCGGGCGGTCATGACCGACATGTATTCGATTCCGCAGCAGGCGGTCGCGAACGGTGTGGGCCAGAGGCTGTACTTGCGCCCCCAGGCGATGAGGTCGTTGAGTTTGCCCAGCAGGACGTTGTCCGTGGGCTGTCCGATCAATCCCATTCCAGGCCACCCTTCCGCCAGACGTAGATCAGACCCAACGCCAGCACGGTGAGGAAGAAGAGCATCTCGATAAAGCCGAACATCCCGAGGCGCTTGAAGAGAACCGCCCAGGGGAAGAGGAAAACCGCCTCCACGTCGAAGACGATGAAGACAATGGCAATAACGTAGAACCTGACCTGCATCCGTCGCTGGGTACCGTCCAGCAGAGGTACCCCGCACTCGAAAACGTCGAGCAGTCCCGCCTGTGAGGAACGGGCGCCGAACAGACGGGGTATGACGAGCAGGAAGGCACCAAGGAGCAGGCTGAAGAGAAGGAGAAGGCCCAGGACGATCAGATCATGACTCATATGCTGTCCCTGTTTTTCCGTGGCGACAGGCGCCGCCTCAGGCTCGCACTGGATGTCGGATGAGGGGGTTCTGCCGAGCCCCGCTGTCCATTTAATACCGGGCGGTCCGATATACAAGTCCTATCTTCCGGCCCCGGCATGCCGCCGGAGAGAAAGTCGTATCCACGGCTCTTCTTTAACCGTCTGAAAACAGAACTTTCACTGAACCGGAACCGGAGCAGGCTCGTTGTCTATCTATGAAGGAGGCTCCGGAGACCGGTCAGTGATGGATGTTTCAGTTGGAACACTCCATAAGGAACCAGAGTATAGAAATGAGAAATGTTTCCAAAGGTTCTGGCTTATACAGGTGTCTAACTGGGTGAGACACTCGATCTGACCAACGATCCAATCCAGTCGAAAGGAACTACCGTGATGTCATTCTACACGAACATCAGACTGAAGGCCTCCGGAGCCCTGTCTGCCGTTCTCCTGCTCATGCTTCCCCTTGTCACGGCCACTGCCCAGACGGGGACACAGGAGCAGGAGGAGATCGTGACCACCGAGCTCGACCTCTTCACCCGGGCTGACGCCGAACTGGTGCTCTCCCTCAACGAGGCAATCGATATTGCCCTTGAAGAGTCATTCAGCGTCTTCCAGCTGAAGCAGAGCTACCTGTCAAGCGCCTACAGCCTGGAGTCGGCCAGGCGGCAGCTGAAGACGCGGATCGACTTCAGCAGCACCATCCCCAGCATCAGCGAGGGGATCAGTCCGACCTTCTATTACAATCCCGATACCGGCCAGCAGGAGATCAACTACCTGAGATCGGGACGGACCAACTTCAACGGCAGGATCAGTGTCAGCCAGCCGCTGATCACCAACGGGTCGATTTCACTGAGTGCCCGCTTGAGCGGAAACCAGTCGTTCAACGAACTCTCGGGCGGTCGCGAGCCGGTTGAGAACCGGTCGATCCAGCCCAACGTGGGGATCAACTTCACCCAGCCGCTCTTTCAGTATAACGACATCAAGGCTTCGCTCAGGAACGCCGAGCTGAATTTCGAACAACTCGACCGGACCTACACCGAGAGCGAACTTGGCCAGATCAACATGATCACGAACCAGTTCTACGCCCTCTTCCAGGCTCAGAAACGACTGGAGAACCTGGGCAAGTCGTTCCAGTTGAGCGAGACCAACTACAATACAGGTCAGCGCAAATACTCCGCCGGGCTGATAGCCGAGGTGGAGAAGATGAGCCTCGAGGTGAACTGGGCCAATGACCTCGACGCGCTCGAGCAGCAGAAGAACGCCCACGAGCAGCAGCAGTTCACCTTCAACCGGGCGATGGGGCTCCCCCTGGAGACTGAGATCTGGGTGGATGCCAGCGAAGAGTACCGTCCGATCGAGGTCGACATGGACCGGGCCCTGGAACTCGCCTTCCAGAACCGCGCTGACATCCGACTGCAGGAGATCAGCATCGAGCAGTCGGAGATGAGCCTCGCCCAGACCAGGAGCCGGGGGCGCCCCGACCTGCAGATCAACGCCGGCTATGACATCACCGGAACCTCGACCCTGAGTGACCTGGGAATCGACGATTCGTGGCGGGACCACCTCACGGAAGCCTTCAACGGAGACAACAGTAACAACAACACGAATGTCTCCCTGACCCTCTCGATCCCCATCTTCGACTGGGGACGCAACCGGCTCAGCGTCGAGCGGTCGATGGTGAGTCTGGCGACAGCCCAACGCAGGATGACCGAGACCGAAGAGAACCTGAAAAGAGACGTCATCAACCGCGTACGATCTGTTGAGGCCGCCAAGCGGAGCATGGAGATCCAGGTGCAGAACCAGGTAATTTCCGAGCGTACCTACGAGATCGACCGGACCCGGTTCGATCGGGGTGAGATCACCATCACCGATCTGCTCCGGTCACAGACTCAGTACAACAACACCCAGACCGCCTTCCTGAGCGCGCTCATCGGTTACGAGCGGGCCAAGGCGAGCCTGAAGGAAATCACTCTCTGGGACTGGGAGACGGATCAGGCGGTGACACGCCGGACCACGCCTCCGACTGCGTTCACCAGAGGCGGGGGAATTTGAAGTAACCGTTGACGATCAGGAACGTCTGTTCCGGACAGCGCTCCTGATCGGCTGACAGAATCGGTCGAGTGTCTCACGCCGGCGCCCGGCGCCGGGCAACATATAAGGAGTATTCCCGTGCGGAATGTCTCTTCGCTTCAAGACCGCTTCCCGGGGGGAGCGGTCCGGTTCCTGCCCCTTGCGTTGCTGGTGACCGTAGTTGCCGGTATTCCATCAACAGCAGACGCTGCCGCACGGCTGTCACTATTCCAACAGCAGGAAGAGCAGGCGGAGGTGGTCGTGCCAACCCGGGAGGAGGCCGACCTCATCATCGGCTTGCCGGGCGCCATCGACATCGCCCTCGACAGATCGTTCGGGATCTTCGTGCTGCAGCAGAGGCACCTGCAGACGGCCTATTATCTGGAGTCGGCCCGCCGGAGTCTCCGGACCAGCGTCAGTCTCAGATCGAATGGTCTGCCGACCATCGATCAGCGGATCAATGCGGACCTGATCGGAGTGCCTCCGGAACTGGTCTATATGCGGAATAACTCCATCTCCGCTGATCTGAGCCTTCAGGCCATCCAGCCCCTCATCACCGACGGGACGGTGTGGGTCGCCCTCCAGATGAGCGGCTACCAGGGGATCCGGGATCTACCCAACGACCTGCAGTCGAAGAACCGGTCAATGCAGCCCTACGCTGCCATCGGTTTCAATCAGCCCCTCTTCCAGTACAACCAGATCAAGGGCAACCTCCGGGAAAATGAAATCTCGTTCGAGAGTGAGCGTCTCCGTTATACCGAGAACGAATTGAATCAGATCAACCAGGTCAGCCAGGATTTCTACAATCTCTTCCAGCAGCAGCGGCAGGTGGAGATACAGGCCGAGCGGCTCCAGCAGGCGGAGCTGAACCTCGCGACCGGCCGCCGCCAGTACCAGTCGGCGCGCAGCAACGAGGTGGGAGTGCTCACCCTCCGGGTGGAGCGCACCAGGAGCCTGAGCAACCTGGAATTGGAAAAGGTCGAACTGGAGCGTCGCCGGTATGTCTTCAACCGGGCCATGGGCCTCCCCATCGAGACCGTCGTCTGGGTCGAATCCACCCTGGAGTACGAACCGATCGAGGTAGATGTGGACCTCGCCCTGGAGCGGGCCAGAGAGAACCGCTCCGATGTGCACCAGGAAGAGATCCAGCTGGAACGGAACGAGCTCACCTTGAAACAGACCAGGAGCACCGGCCGTCCCAATCTGGCGCTCAACGGCTCTTTCGCCCTCACCGGGAATTCAACCCTTGGAGGCCTCGGTTACACGGATTCCTGGGGAAAGCATCTCACCGAAGCCCTCGACGCGGACAATCGAACTCCCTTCACGAACATCCAGATGACCCTATCGGTGCCGATCTTCGACTCGGGCCTCAACGCCTCCCGCGTCCAGCGGCAGGTCGCCGTCATCCAGGAGCAGGAACGACGGATCGCCGAGATCGAGGCCGACCTGGCCGTCACCGTGATCAACACGGTGCGGGCAGTTGAGGGTGCCATGCAGCAGCTGGTGATCCTCGGGGAGCTGATGCAGATCGCCCAGACGAGTTACCGGATCAGCCAGCAGCAGTACGGACGGGGGAACATCACCCTGACCGAACTGCTGCGGGCCCAGGACGACTGGAACACGACCCAGACAAGCGACCCAGACAAGTCATCTCCAGGCCCTGATCAATTACGAGATAGCCAAGGCCGACCTGAAAGAGATCACCATGTGGGACTGGGTAACGAACCAGCCGGTCAGACAGCGGACCACCCCCCCGGTACCATTCGGGGAGAACGGCTGAGTCACACGGAACGGACATGATATTCGCTTTAACTATAGTGAGACCGAATCAGGAAAGGGATACCGATGGCACTGCGCGCTAAGTCATTGCTGAAGTTCCTCCTCATCGTCGTGATCCTCGGAGCAGTCGGGACCGCGGTGTATCTCCGGATCCAGAAGGAGAAAGATGAAGAAGCCGAAGGCACCACCACCGGCGCCGCCCAGGCGAATACCGGAGACCGGGCTGAGGCGGTCGAAGGGCTCTTCCGGGGCCTCGACCCGATCCCGGTGCGGGCCACTCCCACGGTGGAGGGGACCCTGATCCAGACGGTCCACGCCGAGGGGCGGGCCCAGCCACTGAGACAGGTCGGGGTGGTCAGCCAGGTCAACGGTGTCCTGAACCGGCTCCGGGTGAAGGAGGGGGATTTCGTCCGGGAAGGGGCGGTCCTGATGGAGCTCGATCAGGAGAATTACCAGCTGACCCTGGAGACAGCCCAGGCCAACTACCTGCAGGCGCAGGCAGATTATGCCGCCAATTACGAGGAGCGGGATACGGTTGAGC
>JALGWK010000281.1 GCA_025774205.1 bacterium | reverse complement strand
GAATACGGTGTCGGTCGGCGATAGAGTCGAAGTCTACCTCGAGAACATCGAGAACCAGGATGGCCAGATCGTACTGAGCAAGTCGAAGGCTGACTTCATGAAGGTCTGGCACAAGATCAAGGACGCCTACGATAACGGTGAGGTAGTGATCGGTCGCCCGAGCAGACGCATCAAGGGCGGTCTGATGGTGGATCTCATGGGTGTGTCGGCATTCCTGCCCGGTTCGCAGGTCGCGCTCCGACAGGTCAGGGATTTCGATCAGTTCATCGAACGCGATATCCGCGTCCTGATCATCAAGATCAACAAGAACCGACGGAACATCGTGGTCAGCCGTCGGATGGTGCTCGAGGCCGAACGGGCCCAGATGCGCAAAGAGGTGCTCTCCAGTCTCAAAAAGGGACAGATCCGCGAGGGCACGGTCAAGAATATCACCGATTTCGGTGCTTTCATCGATCTTGGTGGAGTCGACGGGCTGCTCCACATCACTGACATGTCGTGGGGCCGGGTGACACACCCGAGTGAAGTGGTCAACATCAGCGACGTCGTCCAGGTGAAAGTCCTCGACTACAACGAAGTGAAGGACCGGATCAGTCTCGGTCTGAAACAGCTCCAGCCCTACCCGTGGCGGGGAGTGGCAGACCGGTACCCGGTGAATGCCAAGGTGATGGGCACGGCGCCTTCGTGGAACTGGAGGAGGGTATCGAAGGTCTGGTCCACATCAGTGAGATGTCGTGGACCCAGCACATCCGGCACCCTTCGAAGCTCGTGAACATCGCTGACGACATCGAGGTCGTGGTGCTCCGGGTGAACGCCGACGAGGAGAAGATCTCCCTGGGACTCAAGCAGACCGAGCCCGATCCGTGGGAGACCCTCGAAGTGCGCTTCCCCATCACTACGAGACTGGAAGGAAAGGTCAGGAACCTGACCAATTTCGGAGCCTTCGTGGAGATCGAACCGGGTATCGACGGTCTGGTGCATATCAGTGATATGTCCTGGACCAAGCGTATCCGCCATCCCTCGGAGGTCCTGCAGAAGGGTCAGGAGATCGAGGTCGTGGTACTCGGAATCGATCGCGATCAACGTCGGATCTCGCTTGGCTTCAAGCAGGCCCAGCCCAATCCCTGGGAGGACCTGTCGAGGACCTACGAGCCGGGCACCGAGACAACCGGTAAGATCACCCGCTTCATCGACAAGGGCGTGATCGTGGACATCCCCGACGATGTCGAGGGATTTGTCCCGCTCCAGCACCTCGGTCGCGAAGACCTCTCCTCTCCCGAAGAGGCGTTTGAAGAGGGCGATGAGCTGCCCCTGACGGTCATCGAGTTCGATCGTGACGGCCGGAAGATCGTGCTCTCGGTCACCGAGTACTTCAAGAGCAAGGATGTCACGGAGCAGGACGCCTTCATCAAGAAGCATGAGAAGCGCGAGATCACGCTGGCCGATCATGAGGGTGCTGATGGGCTCGCCGGCCTTAAGGAAGCACTCGAGAACGGCGAGAGAGCCAAGACTCCTGATGAAGTCACTGAAGCTGAACCGGAGCCTGCTGAAGTAGAGGCGTCGGAAACCGAAGCTGAAACGGAAGAGCCTGCCGAAGTCGAGGAGGCGGAAGCCGAAGCCGTAGCGGAAGAGCCCGCCGAGGTCGTGGAGGCGGAAGAGCCTGTAGAGGTCGAAGAGGCGGAAGCCGAAGCGGTAGCGGAAGAGCCTGCCGAGGTTGAGGAGGCGGAAGCCGAGACCGCAGCGGAAGAGCCTGCAGAGGTTGAGGAGGCGGAAGCCGAAGCGGTAGCGGAAGAGCCTGCAGAGGTTGAGGAGGCGGAAGCCGAAGCGGTGGCGGAAGAGCCTGCCGAGGTTGAGGAGGCGGAAGCCGAAGCGGTGGCGGAAGAGCCTGCCGAGGTCGAAGAGGCGGAAGCCGAAGCCGAACCTGAAGAGGCAGAGGAGAAGAAAGCAGAGGAGAAGAAAGCGGAGGAGAAGAAGAAGTCGAAGAAGAAGAAAGCCTCCAAGAAGAAGAAGTCCAAGAAGGATGAGAAGCCGGCGAAAGAGTGACCGCCAGCCTCATATCTGTTCGGAGAGGCCCCGTTCGGCACACACGCCGGTCGGGGCCTTGTCATCTCCAGACGGAAACGATACTCGGATCATGACCCACCAGCCTGACAGGCGCCCGATCGTCTACATCGAGACCTACGGGTGTCAGATGAACGTGCGCGACAGCGAGATGCTGGGCGGCATCTTCAGGCAGGCGGAGTGCGACCTGACCGACACGCCCGACCGGGCTGACCTCATCCTGCTGAATACCTGCGCGGTGAGAGAGCGGGCCGAGCAGCGTGTCATCGGGCGGGTCAACCAGCTGGCGAGTCTGAAGAAGAGACGCGAAGTCCGCATCGGCGTGGTCGGCTGCATGGCCCAGCACCTGAGGGATTCACTGCTCGAATCGGTTCCCGACCTGGATTACGTGCTCGGGCCCGACACCTACCGGACCCTCCCCGACCTGCTCAGCGTTGAGCGGGATGAGCGGTATGCCGACTGGTCCACCGATCGGGGTGAACTGTACGAGGGCCTGCCTACATGGCGTGACAAACACTGCCCGTCAGCCTTTGTGACGGTGATGCGCGGATGCGACATGATGTGTACGTTCTGTGTCGTACCCTTCACCCGTGGACGGGAACGGTGCCGTCCCGCGCTGGCGATCGTGGCAGAGACTGAACGGTTGATGGAGGAGGGCGTCAGGGAAGTGATCCTGCTCGGTCAGACAGTCAACGCCTGGCGTGAAGGCGAGGCAGGCTTCGGATCCCTGCTCAGGCAGGTATCGGACACCGGTATCCCGCGCATCCGCTTCACTTCGCCCCATCCCCTCCATTTCGGCCCGGTTGAACTGGCTGCCATCGCCGAATGCGAAAACATCTGTGAGAGTGTCCATCTGCCGGTCCAGTCCGGCAATACCGACGTCCTGGAACGGATGAACCGGGGCTACACCAGGGCAGAGTACCTGGAGATCGTCAGGGCGCTCCGGGAGACGATCCCCCATGTCACACTCTCAACGGACATTATTGTCGGGTTTCCTGGCGAGACAGAGGCTCAATTCGAAGATACACTCAGCCTGATGGAGGCATGCGCGTTCGAATCGGGCTTCCTCTTCAAGTACTCACCCCGTTCGGGTACGAGGGCCGACCGGGAATTCGAGGATGACGTGCCCGAGGAGGTGAAGCAGCGGCGTCTGGAGCGGGTTATAGAGCTGCAGACAGGCTTCACCAGGAGATTTCAGGAGGCCATGGTTGGCGGCGAATACGAGATCCTCGTCGATGGTATCGGTGACCGGGGACCCGACCAGTGGACCGGCAAGACCCGCGGGAACCGGACGGTAGTGGTGGAATCGGGGGAGCAGCTGATGGGACGCCTGGTAACGGTCGTCATCGAGGAGAGTGGAACGTGGACCCTCAGAGGGCGTCTTAAGGGGTAATGCCACTCCGGCGGAAAGGTCAGTGAGATGCGAATCCTGAAACAGCTCGGTGTCGCCCTGCTCCTGTGCCTCGCCCTGCCATTCTCCCCGGCGCTCCAGGCGCGCCAGGACCCCGTTTACCAGGGGACTCCCTCGCTGTCAGCAGCGCGCGATCTCTACGAGCGGGCACAGTATAACGAGGCGCGGGCCATGCTCGACGC
>JALGWK010000280.1 GCA_025774205.1 bacterium | reverse complement strand
CTCCCACGCCGGCATGGTCAGGGAACCGTTCCGCCGGAACAGGATGTCCTGCGGTCCGAGATAACAGACCCGGCTGAGTGGTATGAGTCCCTGATCGACCGTATTCATCGCCGCAGTGCTCGGAGCCTCCTCGATCCAGTGATCCTGGTAAACAGAACCGGCCGGGAATTCGGCCCGGAGACCGGTATCACGACTCACAAATACCAACCTGCCATCCACGGGCAGGGAGATGTACTCCCCAACGAGAGTGGCGCCCTCGGTCGTGCCACCCGGTTTCTCAAGACGGGCCGTGACCACTACTCTGCTCTCCGCGGAGACACGCAGGGGATAGATGGCCTCGTACCTTCCCTCTCCGATCGGCACCCCGGGCAGGGTCACGCCTTCGAGTTCTCCCTGCATCACATGGAATTCAACCCGGGCTGGTATCGGATCACGTGAGCTGGCCGTGAATTGCAGGAAGCCTTCATACCGGAAGACCGTGAGGTTCAGCCCACCGACGCCGGGATCGGCATAGGTTCCCAGCGTGAGAGGATGAGACACTGCCTCGCTCCCCCAACGGTCACGGGCCTTCAGCCTGACCAGCCAGCCGCCCTGAGAATCCAGACTGTCCGCGATACCCGGCTCCAGTTCAAAGACACTGCCGCGGGTGATCACGGCTTCTTCAGGCAGAGCCGTCCACCGGGTCGAACGGCTGTCCCGCTCAGCTACGTCCCCCCCGGCGCGCATCACCTCGAACATCACGTGGAGAGAATCGGCATCCGGGTCGGACACTTCTCCGGTGATTCGGACGGAGCCATCCAGTGTCCCTGAACCTGCGCCGGCCGGGTCGAGAAGGGCGATCTCGGGGGTCCGGTTCCAGAGCACCTCGCCTTCCACCACCACTTCGTTGCCGTTCGCGTCGGCGACGATGACCGTGAGCTGATGCACACCGGGAGCGTAATCACTCAGGTAACCAGCCCCCTGCTCATAATCGCCGTAAAAGGTGAGTTCGTTATCCGCCTGACGGTAGAGGGTGTGAGCCCGCGAACCCTCTCTGATCATATACCGATAGTCACGGTCGAGGACGATGAGGTCGTCATGCTGGTAAGAGAACCGGTCATACCGGACCTCGAAGACCTCTTCACCGTCTATCTCGAGTCTCAGATTGTAGGGACTGAACCGGTTCCAGACCCCGTCCATCTGGTCCCAGGCCGCCACACCGATGGCAATGGTGCCCTCCACTTCAGGGCGGCCCCGCAGTTGGTATCTCCGTCCACCGGCCGAGGTGAGGCCGAAGCGGCGGACGCGGATGTCCTTCTCCACGCGGCTTTCAGGCCCGACCGGCCTGAACAGCAGGAACTGCACCACCGGTGGAGTTGTATCGGGAATCTCCAGACCGTTCCGGAGCGGATTGACCGGCCGGTTCTGAGTATCCCTGAGTTCGAAATGCAGATGCGGTGCCGAGGAACCGGTCGTGCCCGAGTACCCGACGATCTCACCCCGCTGCACGGGAAGAGTCCGCGCCTCCGGCCAGATATCGACCGTATAGCGCATCCCGGCCAGCTGGGCATCCACGACGAGATCCTCGACCTCAGGAGTGAATCGGTCCATGTGGCCATACACGGCCAGGCGACCGTCGTTCAGTCTCAGATAGACCGCTTTGCCATACCCCCAGGGAGAGGTACGGATCCTCTCAATGTAGCCATCCTCGACAGCCAGGAGCGGAACGCCGATACGTCCCCAGGTCTTCACATCGGTACCGGCGTGGACATGTCCCGGTCGCCATTCGCCAAATGAAGAGGTCACTCCCAGCTCCACCCTGGCCGGCCACTGGAGGGTCTGCGCCTGTCCGGAAACAGTCGTGGCGATTCCCGGGAGAAGCAGCAAGAGGAGGAAGATGCCGAGGCAGGCCCGCCGGAACTGGAGACCGGACCAGTGGGACACACCCCGGATTGCCTGTAACCGTTGCAGTATCAAGCACTTGAACAGTGGGGTCGTCATCGATGGGTGAGCGTGCCTACTCGGACGGGCGATATGATACGGAGGCCTGACGAGTGGTCAAGTCCTTTATTTTCAAGGTATTACAACGGGCTTTCCGGAGCAGAAAAGCCTTGCTCCCGGCAGTGCCCCCTCTCATCTTGCCGCACTTGAAACTGATCGCCATGTAAATGGTCTCACACCCTTCCGGCAATAACCGGAGCGACGAGAGTATGCTGAGCAAACTACGGGAACAGACAAGATTCTGGATATGGATCGTCGGTGGAGCGTTCGTCCTGACGATCGTATTCGCCTGGGGAATGGATTATTCCGGCAGTAACTCCAATCCGGTAATGGGTAAGGTTGACGGGCGAAAGATCATGATCCAGGAGTACCAGGCCGCCCTGCAGGAGAGTTATCAGGCGCAGAGGCAGCAGCTGGGTATCCAGGAACTCGACGATGCCTTCATCGAGTACGTGCAGGAACAGACCTGGCAGGATATGGTGAATCAGATCCTCGTCGCGCAGGAACTGAGGAAGATGGGGCTGTCGGCCACCGAGGACGAGATCATCTTCGTCCTTCGCAACAATCCGCCACCTGTCATGCGGCAGATCCCCGAATTCCAGACCGACGGTATTTTCGATTATCAGAAGTATGAGTCGGCCATGCTCTACCCTGAGTTCGCTGATTTCTGGATCTCGATGGAACAGCAACTGCTCGGCTGGCTGCCCCAGGAGAAACTCGGTCATCTGGTCATGTCAACCGCCCTGGTCACGACCTCGGAGGCCGAGGAGTCATACCGGTACCGCAATGAGAAGGCTGCAGCGCAGTTCGTCCGTATCGATCCGGGCACGCGCCCCGATACAACCCTGACCGTCACCGCGGCTGATATCCAGGATTATTACGACCAGCATCCCGAGGAATTCACCGAACCGGCCAAGGTGGACATGAACTACGTGCTCCTCTTCAAGACCGCCAGTCCCCGGGACCAGGCGGAGATGGAACAGGAGATGGCCTATGTTCAGAGCAGCCTGCAGCAGGGCTCCGAGTTCGATGCCCTGGCCAGGATGTATTCTGACGACACCAGCGCAGGTGATGGCGGATATCTCGGCTGGGTGAGCCCCGGCGACATGGTGGCCAGTTTCAACGACGCCGCCTTTCTGCTGGCTGAAGGTGAGGTATCACAACCGGTACTCTCCCAATTCGGCTGGCACATCATCCAGTGCGACTCGATCCGGGATGCCGGCACCGAGGAAGAACAGCGAGCGCTCCGGCATATCCTGTTCAAGGAAGAAGCCTCCACCACGACTCTCGACAGCATCGAAGCCCTCCTCGATGAACTGCGCCTGGTGGCTGAAGAAGAGGATTTCACGACCGCGGCACAGCGATTCGGTCTGACCGTGATGACCACGGGCCCGGTGGCTCAGGGAGGCTTCGTTCCCGGCATCGGATACGAAGCGAAAGCGCTCAACTTCGGATTCGCGAACCGGATCGGAACCGTTTCAGAGGTCATGGATCAACTCTCCGGGACTTTCCTCCTGCAGGTCAGGGACAAGATTGAAGAGGGTATCGCCGATCTTGCTGACGTCAGCGACCGGATCCGGGAGGATCTCCTCTACAATATGAATCTGGCCCAACTCGAATCTTACAGCCGTGATCTTGCCGCCCGGATGCAGGCCTCACCCGGTGAGTTCGAGTCGATCGCGGAGGCCGAAGGTCTGACTGTTGATGACACCAGCGCGTTCACCCGGAATGATTTTGTGGGTGGCGTAGGCAGAGATCCCGAGTTCATCGCCGTCGCCTTCAACACACCCGTCAGTGAAGTGACCGGTCTCATCCGGGGCTCAAACAGCTGGTTCATCGCCAAGGTGACGGAGCTGACCGAGGTCAGCTCCGTAGGTCTGGAGACGCTCATCCAGAGCGAGAAGGAAATCCTCATGAACCAGCGTCGGCAGAGCGCCTACCGCAACTGGGTTCAGGGGCTCAGGCTGAAGGCCAAGATCGTGGACAATCGCTCCCGTTTCTTCTACTAGGCCGATCATGGGTAAGCCCCCGGCCGCAGTGACAGTCGATGATGTCAGAGCGAGTTTCCCGGCCCTCCAGCGAATGCAGGGCAACACCCCCGTGGCCTATTTCGACGGTCCGGGGGGAACCCAGGTCCCCATCCAGGTCAGTGATGCCGTCACCGAGTACCTGCTGACCCACAATTCGAACCGGCACTGGAACTACCCCACCAGCCTCGAGACCGAAAAGGTTGTTGCCTTCGCTCGAGAGGCTGTCGCCGATCTCCTGGGGGCCACCCCACAGGAGATCGTTTTCGGTCCCAACATGACCACCCTCACCTTCCATCTTTCCCGCGCTCTCGGCCGGGAATACGGTCCCGGTGACGAGATCATCGTGACCGAACTCGACCATCACGCCAACATCGCGCCGTGGCAGGCTCTGGAGAAGGAACGGGGGATCACCCTCCACTGGGTTCGAATGGACACCGACACCGGTCATCTCGACTGGAATGACCTGGAACAGAAACTCGGTCCGGCCACGAAGCTCCTGGCAATCGGCGCCGCCTCGAACGCCCTGGGGACCATCAACGATATCGGTCGGGCCGTCGAAATGGCGCATGCCGTCGGGGCTGAAGTCTTCGTGGACGCGGTGCACCTGCTCCCGCATCACCTGGTGGATGTCAGAGCCCTCGGTTGCGAGTTCCTCACCGGATCGGTCTACAAGTTCTACGGGCCCCACCTCGGGGTCCTCTATGCCCGTCAGGACCGGCTGGAATCCCTCGAGGCAGTCAAGCTCGATCCCGCTCCCGATTTCGCGCCCGATCGCCTTGAAACCGGCACCCTGAACTTCGAGGGGATCGCGGGGACCGGTGCCGTCGTGGAGTACTTCGCTTCACTCGGCGAAGGTTCAACCAGGCGTGAGCAGCTGGTTTCGGCATTCAACACCTTCCACGGGTGGGGAACTGATCTGATCGCGAGACTGTGGGACGGCCTGGCCGCCCAGGAT
>JALGWK010000279.1 GCA_025774205.1 bacterium | reverse complement strand
GGGGGGACATTCCCGGCTCTCTCCTGTGATCTGAATGTAATAGACCGGAGCCGCAGTTACCAGAGATACCCGCGCCGCTCGAATGCGACGGTTGTTGCGTGACAGGGCCTGAAAAGGTCATGTCACGTGACAGGGCCTGAAAGTCAGGATCAGACTCCCCCGTGAATCGCTTTCCCGAGGGCGGTTTCGGCAGCCTCCATAACCGTCTCTCCCAACGTCGGATGCGGATGCATCGTATGTCCGATATCCTCCATGGTGAGACCTGCCTCAATCGCCAGACACGCCTCACTGATCAGATCGGAGGCCTCAGGACCGACGATCTGCACCCCGAGTACCAGACCGCTCTTCGCGTCCCCGATAACCTTGACGAATCCGTCGGTGTGATTGATGGCTGCCGCCCGGCCGCTCGCCATGAAGGGGAATTCACCTGTCGCGACCTCGTATCCCTCTTCGCCTTCGGGGCATAGGTCACGTCATGCCCGGCGATCACCTCGGCCGCGACCAGCCCCTCCTTGCTTGCCTTGTGAGCGAGCATCGGCTCACCGGCCACATCGCCGATGGCATAGATGTTCGGGACCTTTGTCCGGCGCTGCCCGTCAACCTCGATGAACCCGCGTCCGACTGTTTCCAGCCCGACATTCTGAAGCTCGAGACCGGCAGTGTTCGGCGTGCGGCCGATCGTGACCAGCAGCCGGTCGGCATCGAAGCGGAGTTCCTCCTCGTCAGGGCCGGTTGCCACCAGGGTCACGTGATCGGCGTGTTTCTCCAGTTCCCGCGCGGCGGTCTCCAGGTGCACATCGATCTTCAACTTGCGGCATCTCTTCGCCACCAGCGCCGAGAGGTTCTTCGGAGAAAGGGGCAGGAGTGAGTCCATCATCTCGATGACGGTGACCTTCGTCCCGAACTTGGCATAGGCGATACCGAGTTCGAGCCCTATGTACCCCCCGCCGATTACAAGGAGGCTCTCGGGCACCTCTTCGAACTCGAGGGCCTTCAGACTGCCCACCACCCGTTCCCCGTCGGGTTCGAAGCCTTTCAGGAAGAATGGCACCGAACCGGTGGCGATCACCGCGTCTGTGAACGAAACCGTCTCCTCTCCCTCATCGCCGGAAACCTTCAGCGTGTTCGCGTCCAGGAAGGACGCCTGGCCGAAGAGCACATCCACCCCGTTGCCCTCGAAGAGCGCCTTCACCCCGCCGGTCATCCGTTTGACCACCCGTTTCCTGAACTTCTGGGTCGCGCCGAAATCGAGGTGCTTCTCCCCCACCGTAATGCCGATCGATTTGGAACTGTCGATCCGGTGATAGAGGTCGGCAGTCGAGATCATCGCCTTCGAGGGGATGCAGCCGTAATTGAGGCAGACCCCGCCGATCTTGTGGCTCTCGACGCAGAGGGTCTTTTTACCCAGTTGGGCCAGACGGATGGCGCAGACATATCCTCCCGGTCCCGCGCCGATGACAACGACATCGTATTCCTTCGAGGCCATCTGTTATCTCTCCATCCTGTCAGCATCCGAGGCTGACGATCCGATGGTATCCACGCCGCCAGCAATCTCCGCTGACGATCCGATGATGTTGGCGATGAAGAACTCACCTGCCCGGTAGGAGGAGCGCACCAGCGGTCCACTCGCCACATAAGTGAAACCCTTCTCCAGGCCGGTCTCGCGGTACACTTCGAACCTGTCGGGGGTGACGTATTCACGCACGGGGTGGTGCTTCCTGGTTGGTTGCAGGTACTGACCGATGGTCAGGAAGTCGACCTCGACGGCACGCAGGGCGTCCATGGCCGCCTCCACCTCTTCCACACTCTCACCCATGCCGACCATGAGGCCCGACTTGGTCCATATCCGCCCCTCGACGACTTCCGGCGCCATCTGTTTCAGGTCCGCCAGCACCCTGAGACTCAGATCCCAGGAGGCTCTCACGTCGCGCACCGACCGTGTGAGTCTCTCCACGGTCTCCAGGTTATGGGAGATCACATCGGGACCCGACGCCATGAGGGTCCTGAGGGAGCCCGGTTCGCCGGAAAAATCGGGGATCAGTGTTTCGACAAGGAGATCGGGACGACGCTCTTTCACTGCCTGTACGGTCCGGGCGAACTGACCGGCGCCCCCGTCGGGGAGATCATCGCGATCGACGCTGGTAATCACCACGTAACGCAGCTCCTGCGCCATCAGCAGTTCGGCCACCCGTTCCGGTTCGTCGGGGTCGAGATGCCCGGCCGGATCACCGCTGGCGACGCTGCAGAACCGGCAGGCCCGGGTGCAGACGTCACCGAGGATCATCACGGTGGCGGTACCGCCTCCCCAGCATTCACCCAGATTGGGGCAGTCGGCTTCCTCGCAGACCGTGTGGAGACCTAGATCGTGCAGGGCGCGCTTCAGACCCGGATACCCGCCGCCACCGGGAGCCCTGACCTTGAGCCAGTCGGGCTTGCGGCCGGGATGATCATTGTGTGTAACTGGTATTGGCATGTCGACGCTGGCACTATAAGTTTGGCACTCTATCGGGGCAAGACCGACCACCTGGCGGCTCACCCCTTCACGCTCAGCAGGAACGCTGTTTTCCGGAGGACCCATGGCACGTTTAACCAGTCCCACACCCCCGCCCGATCCCAACCCGCAGGCCTGGGAGCGTCTCCAGGAGACCTTCGACGGATGGGCCCGGGAGGGCACCGCCGCGCTCATGAAGGAAGGACACTCGCATCTCGGCCTGACGATCGCCAGTGAATTGCCGGCCAGCGGCGAAGATACAATCCTCGACCTCTCATGCGGTGAAGGCTGGTTCACCAGGCATCTGGCCTCCGAGCTGGTTCCCGGCGGCCATGTGATCGGTGTGGATCTTTCTCCCGAGATGATCAACGAAGCCCAGGCGAACAGTGAAAACCCGGCCAACGTGCGATATGAAGTCGCCAACGCTGAAGAGCTCCCCTTCGAGGACGGGAGCATCGATCACATCGTCTCGATCGAGTCCTTCTACTATTTTCCCGACCAGGTGGCCGCGGGGCATGAGATGTTCCGCGTACTGAAGCCGGGCGGCACCTTCTTCGTGGCGATGCACTTCTTCCTGGAAAATCCCTGGTCGCACCAGTGGCGGACTCACCTGGACGTCAGCATGCACTGCAAGGGCAGTGAGCAGTACAACACCCTGTTCCGGGCCTGCGGGTTTATCGATGTAGGTGATCAGCGAATCCGGGAAGAGGGAGATCTTCCGGAGGAGATCGACGGCAGGTGGTTCACGAGTCTCGAGCAGCTGAAGAACTTCCGTGAGGAAGGCGCACTGCTGATCTCCGGACAGCGTCCGCCCGAGATAGAGGAGAAGTAGGGAACCCGCGAGCATCTCTGTGACCCTTATTGATCTGCACGCCCACACTACCGCCAGTGATGGCTCCCTGTCGCCGACCGGTCTGGTCGAGGCCGCCGTCGCCGCCGGCCTGGCCGCTGTCGCGGTGACCGATCACGACACCTCTGATGGAGTTC
>JALGWK010000278.1 GCA_025774205.1 bacterium | reverse complement strand
GCCGGACGGATGATCGCGGCGGTCACGGGGGAGCAGGGTGGAGGAATAGAAGAGGGGGAGCATAGGGACGGAAGGGGCAGGCGGGAGAGAAGGGAAAGAAGGAAGCGGAGGGAGAGAGGAGAACGAAAGGAAGGAGAACGCAGGGACGCGGAAGCACGAAGGGAAGATGGAGAAAGAAGGAACGAAGGGGAAGGAGAGGGAGGGTTCTCCTCGATCATCTTCATCACCTCGATCTCGGCCGAGGTCTCTTCGGTGAACCGGGTGGAGTACTGCGTCTCGAAGGCCGGTCTGAGCATGGTCTCGACTGTATTCGCCGATCGGCTCGCCGAACACGGGATCCGCGTCTACGAGGTCCGGCCGGGGATCATCGCGACCGACATGACCGCCGGGGTGAAGGAGAAGTACGACCGGCTCATCGCGGAGGGATTGATCCCCCTCGGACGCTGGGGCGAACCTGAGGATGTCGCGCGGGCGGTCACTTCGCTCGCCTGCGGTGACCTCGGGTACGCGACCGGGACGGTCATCGAAGCGAGCGGCGGGATGAACATCAGGAGCCTCTGAAGGGATCTTCCATGGAACCGACCGAACGGCTGTTCAGAGAGATGCAGGAGGGACGCCTCATCGCGCTCCTCACTCCCGCTTCGCCGGAGGAGTGCCTGACGGCGTACGAGGTCTGCCGTGAGACCGGCATCACCCTGGAGGTCGCCTTCCGCTCGGAGCATGTGACTGCGGGAATCGAACTCATCAGGAAGACTCACCCGGAGGCGCTGATCCTGGCCGGGACCGTCATGACGGCCGCCCAGGCTGAGGCCGCCATCGCGGCGGGTGCCGCCGGCATCATTTCGGCCGATTTCATCCCCGAGGTCGTGGATGTCTGCGTCGGCCATGACATCATGTGCGTGCCGGGCGGGCTCTCCGACGCCGGTAAACAGCTTGTCCGCAAGGCTGACGGATATGGCTGTTCCCTCGAGGAACTGAAGGAGAAGTATCCCTGGCAGTGGATCTACAAACTCTTCCCGGCTTTTTCCGGTGATTCTTCAGCGGTCCACCTCTCGCGGGCCTGGCGGGGCCCCTGGAAGGATCTGACCGTCGTCTATACCGGCGGCATCTCGTTCGACACGCTCGCGCGAGTCCTCGAAGCAGATCCCACCGGGATCTTCTGCGCCTCGGCCCTGTTGAAGGACCTCGATGACCGTGAGCGGACGGTGTCGGAGATCTCGCGCTGGAAGGAGGTCGTGAGCGGCGGTCCCCGGTCAGACGCGGCCGCGCCGGTTCCGACGGCGGTGGAGACCGACCCGGGGAGTCGAACGGGGGAGGGGGATGGAGACGGGGCCGGGAACAGGATTGTGACGTTCGGTGAACTGATGATGCGTCTCTCACCGCCGGCGGGTGAACGGCTCCGGACTGCGGGAGAGTTCGCGGTCCACTTCGGCGGTGCGGCGGCGAACGTGGGTGTCTCCCTGGCCCGGTTCGGACACCAGGCCGCCTTCGTGACCCTGCTGCCCGGGAACGACTCCGGTGAGAACGCCCTGCGCGCACTCCGGGAACAGGGAGTGGATACGAGCCACATCGCCAGGAAGGGATCACGCCTGGGGATCTACTTTCTTGAGCACGGGTCGGGACCCCGTCCCTCGAAGGTCATCTATGACCGGGCCGGATCGGCTTTCTCGGAGGTTGTACCGGCCGATTTCGACTGGGGGAAGATCCTCGAGGGGGTCGCCTGGTTCCACTGGACCGGGATCTCACCCGCCCTTGGTGAGAATGTCACGGCGACTCTGCAGGCCGGCCTGGAAGCGGCGCGGGCCATGGGGGTTAAAGTCAGCGTCGACCTGAACTACCGGAGCCGGCTGTGGAGCACCGATGAGGCCGGGCGGGTGATGACCGGCCTGATGCCGCAGGTGGATCTACTGATCGCCAATGAGGAGGATCCGGCGAAGGTGTTCGGGATCGAGATCGAGGGCACCGATGTCGAGAGCGGCGATCTGGACGTGACCGGGTATGAGAAAGCGGCTCATGAACTGCGGGAACGGTTCGGCTTCGAGCAGGTGGCCATCACGCTCCGGGAGAGCATCTCGGCTTCGGAGAACTACTGGTCGGCCTGCCTGCTCGATGGCGACGGATTTCACCTCAGCAGGACCTACCACATCCCGATCATCGATCGGGTCGGAGCGGGGGATGCCTTCGCGGCCGGACTGATCCACGGGATCCTCACCGGGATGGAAGGGCCCGCGGCGCTGGGGTTCGGAGTTGCCGCCTCATGCCTCAAGCATTCGATCTACGGCGACTTCAACCTGGTCGATGTCGCCGAGGTCCAGCGCCTGGCAGGTGGTTCCACCAGCGGCCGGGTGGTCAGGTAATGCCCGATAACAGGCTGATCCTTGTCTGCAACGCTCACCTCGATCCCGTCTGGCTCTGGGAGTGGGAGGAGGGACTGGCCGAAACCCTCTCCACCTTCAGGATGGCGGCCCGATTCTGCGAGGAGTACGAGGGCTTCGTCTTCTGTCACAACGAGGCTCTCCTCTATCAGTGGGTTGAGACCTACGAACCGGACCTCTTCGAAAAGATCCGACAACTGGTTGAGGAGAAACGGTGGCGGGTTATGGGAGGGTGGTACGTCCAGCCTGACTGCAACCTGCCCTCGGGTGAATCACTCGTCCGCCAGGTCGTGGTCGGCAAACGGTACTTCCTGGAGAAGCTGGCCACGGAGCCACAGACCGCGGTGAACCTCGATCCTTTCGGTCATTCGAGGGGACTCGTCCAGATCCTGGCACGATCGGGGTATACCTCCTATCTCTTCTGCCGACCGAAACCGGACGAGAAGGACCTGCCGGCCGAGGACTTCATCTGGGTGGGGTATGACGGCTCCGAAGTCCTGGCCCACGTCGCTTCTGGAGAAGAACGGGGACCGGGAGACCGGCCTCCTCCTCTGGGGGATAGGCAACCACGGCGGCGGCCCCTCCCGGGAGGATCTCGACGCGATCGCCCGGCTACAGGAGGAGACGACCGGTCGGGAGATCATTCACGGTCGGCCCGAGGACTACTTTTTGGCGCTCGAGAGCTCCCGGACCCGCCTGCCGAAGCATGAGGGTGACCTGAATCCCTGGGCGGTCGGCTGCTATACCTCGATGGCGCTGGTGAAGCAGAAGCATCGCCGGCTCGAGAACCGGTTCTTCGCCACGGAAAAGATCGCCGCCCATGCCGCCTCGCAGAGACTGTTTAAATATCCCCGTGAGGAACTGCGAGCCGCCCTTGAGGACCTCCTCTTCTGCGCCTTCCACGACATCCTGCCCGGTTCCTCGATCTCGGAAGTGGAAGGGTACGCCCTGCAGCGGATGGACCACGCTCTCGAGATCCTCTCCCGGATCCACAGCCGGGCCTTCTTCGCCCTGCTGGCCGGAGAGGTGGAGGCGGAGGAGGGTGAGTTCCCCATCTTCGTCTGGAATCCCCACCCGTGGGAGATCGAGCGGGAGGTGGTCTGCGAATTCCAGCCGCCGGAGCCGAATCGCGATCCGGCGGTGTTCATGATGCCTGTGCTCACTGATGGGGACAGCAACACCGTCCCGCTGCAGCTGGAAAAAGAGAGCTGCAACATCAAGGGCGATCAGCGGAGCTGCAACATCAAGGGCGATCAGCGGAAGCGGATCGTCTTCAGGGGGAGAGTGGCACCATCGGCGATGACCCGGTTCTCATGCCGGCTCGTGCCCCTGCCGGTATCGGATGATCCCCCTTCCGGCGCAACCGCTCCCGGAACCTCTATCGAAGAGAACGAAGAGAAGAGCGACTCGATCATCCTCCGGTCGGAACGGGTCGCTGTGACGGTGGACCGGAAGACCGGACTGATCGACTCATACCTGCGGGAGGACGTGGAGTACCTTGCCTACGGGTCATTCAGACCGTTCGTGATGGATGACTATCCCGATCCGTGGGGGATGAAGGTGAATTCCTTCCGGGCTATCAAAGGGAGCTTCAGACTCCTGTCGGAAGAGGAGAGTGCCCGCTTCGCCGGCATTGGGCTCCCCCGTCTGGCGCCGGTTCGCGTGATCGAGGACTCACTGCCGAAGGAGGGTGACGACCTGGAGGTATCGGTCAGGGTCTACTGGCTGGAGAAGGACCGGATGCTCAAACTCTCCGTGCAGACCCAGTTCCTGCACTGTTCGTGTCGGGGACAGGTGGCCTACGGAGTGGAGGAGTTCGACCGGCCGGGTGAGGAACTGGTGGCCCAGAAGTGGGTCGGGATAGCTTCGGCCGACGGTGAGCAGGCCGTAACGATCATAAACGACGGCAGTCACGGGTTCGACTTTCAGGATGGTGAACTCAGGCTCTCACTGCTCCGTTCACCGGCCTACGCTGGTCACCCCGTCGATGACGAGCTCACGATCGTGAGGCAGGACCGGTTCGAGCCGCGGATCGATCAGGGCGAGCGTCTCTTCACCTTCTGGCTGGCAGGCGGCCCCGCTAAAGACCGGTTCGAAAGGGTGGAGCGGGAGGCGCTGACGCGGAACGAGCCTCCGACATCGCTCTGCTG
>JALGWK010000277.1 GCA_025774205.1 bacterium | reverse complement strand
AAAAGGATGTCTTTGCTGTCGGGGGATGGGATTGATTCTGCACCACAACAGCACCAGCGGCACTGATCCCCTCGAGACTGAAGTCTTTGAGGGGATCGACAGCCGTCCATGCATGATGGGTATTGTCAGTTACTCCGGTGGTATCCTGAACTGCTGTGGCCGCACGTTGAGAACCTTCCTCAGCCACTCCTCGGGGTAACCTCTGCTTCTGCCCCTTGTGTATCCGTCGTTGTAGTTCACGATCAGGCTCTCTCCCAGAGATCGCCAGCGTTCGATGAGCTGTTCGGCGTGAGAGACGGAGTAATCCGTGAGATATTGCACCGCGAGTTCCCGGTCGGTCTTGAGCAATTCGACCGCCGTCTTCTCGACAACCGGCTGCGACTCCAGGTAGTTGCCCTCGATCTCACTCTGCACCGCGCGCACGTCTTCGATCATCTGCGAGTACATCAGATTGGAGAAGTTCGAGACAAAGTTGAACACCCACCAGGCGGAGTCCCATGAGAACTCTCTGATCGATCCGACTGTGTACGATTCCGGAAGCGCTTCGATGCAGCAATAGAAAGGAGTGTAGCAGGCATAGTTGGTATCATCGGGGCTGTACCACATGATTCCGCCAATCTCGTCGGGGATGCCCGATCGGGACTGGCTCACGAAGGAGAAAGCTGTCTGCTGGGTCGAGATCGGACGCTCCCATGAGTAATGGACTCCGTCCACCTCCCAACCCAACGGCCGCACACGAAATGGATTTCCGAAAGGACCGGCGTCCATCCCTTCTGTCATGTCAAAATCGGTGCCTTCGTAGTGGTCGCGCATCAGTGCGAAGACATCCGCGACCGAGAGCTTCTCGTCCGATCTGATGCTGAGAGGATACCGATCGGCACCCTCCACACCCCGGTGATAGTCGGCGGAAAGATTGAGGGAGGGGGCCGCCCGCCTGAAGATACTCCAGACCCGTGCTTCTGTGACTCTCAGATCGGATGGCGTGGCCGGACAGTAGGCCTCGCAGTAGCTGAAGGGTTCGCCTGAGTCAGGATCGTAGTAACCCTTCTCCACCGCGAACGAGATGACGTTGTCGGAGTAGAGGCAGTTATCGGGATCGTCGAGGGAGAATTCACCGATCCGGGCCTTGTTGGCGTGTGCGGAGATGTGACCGTCAGGTACCTTCACTGCCACCCAGATAGCGCCCTTGATGCCTCTTCCCGGTCCGATCATCTCAAGTATCCAGGCCTCCTCCCTGTCTCCGATCGAGAACGATTCCCCGGAGGACCTGTAGCCATACTCTTCCACGAGCCCGGTCATTGAGCCCGGTCATTACCTGTATCGCTTCTCTGGCGGTCCTGGCGCGCTCCAGCGCAAGCTGCATCAGGACGGGGTAGCTCAGCAGGCCATCCCGGTTGGTGAGCTCCCTGCGACCCCCGAAGGTGGTCTCCCCGATGGCCACCTGGTGCTCATTGATGTACCCCACTACGGCATAGGTGTGAGGTACCTGGCTGATCTGGCCTCCGGTGATACCCTCTACAAATGAGCCGCTGGGATGGTCTGCAGCCGGCGTGTATTCCAGATGTGAGAGGAATTCGGCATCGCACGTGTAGGTAATCATCACCGAGCCGTCGACAGATGCACCGCTAGTTACCAGGAGACTGGTGCAGGCATCGCTGTTCTTGTCCAACCACTGTGCCTGGACCGATGTACCGGTCATAATAAACAGAATGAAGAGAGTCGTGATCGGAAGTCGCACACGGATACTCATGACGAATCCTTTCGCCGGGGTGGCAGGAGGATGTACGGGGGGGACCGGCAATCAGGGTCATCTTAGCTTTCGTAGAACCCCACCTACAAGTGGTCTTCTCAGGAGGGACAGTGCTAGACTCAACTGCCATGGTAGAGAGCTTTTCCGAGGTATCCACTGAGCCGGGCTGAAGAGGCGAGCATGAAGATCTTCGATGACCTGCTGGCGAGTCTTGATACGGATGTGGAGGTCAGAGATATACGCCAGGGATTGTTCCACACCGCTGTTCTGACACGTTATTGCGGACTGGCGTCCACCCTGACCCGGGATGCTCTGAAGCAGCAAGCACCCCATCGACCACTGGTGTCGGATTCGGGTTTCCTGATGGACCGGAGCGCCCATGACCTGGCAACCATGGCCAGATCGGAGAGCCTGGCCGAGGCGGCGATCGGCATGGCGACGATCAACTCGCTCCTGGAAATAGATGAAGAGAGATGTGTGGAACTCAACGCGGGCGACCTGATCGCTGAACGGGGTGCCGGGAAGAGGATCGTCATCGTGGGACATTTCCCATTCATCACTGGATTGCGGGAGATAGCCGGGGAACTCCAGGTCGTTGAGAAGAACCCGCAGCAGGGTGATTATTCGGAGGAGGAAGCCAGCCGGCTGATACCACAGGCTGACGTGGTCGGGATCACCGGCACCTCCCTCACCAACCATACCTTCGAATCGATAATTGGATTCTGCCGCCCGGAAGCCTATGTAGTTGTCCTGGGTGACTCGACTCCCCTCTCCCCGATCCTCTTTGACTACGGAGTGGATGCCGTATCGGGTACGAGGATCGTCGACGAGGATCTGGTCCTCCGCTGTGTGAGCCAGGGGGCGACATTCCGGCAGATCAAGGGGAAACGCCTTCTTACCATGTTGAGATGACACCGATCAGGGAAACGGATCTTGAAGATCGCCTGTGATCGAAAGTGTGGATCGGAATGACCGAATTGCTGCTGTTCGCCGGGGGGCTCGCAGCGGGTGCTCTGGGTGGACTTCTGGGGATCGGCGGGGGGATCGTTCTGATGCCCCTGCTGCGGTTTGTAGTGGATCTGTCACCACCATACGCGGCGGGCACCTGCATCCTGGCGGTGTTCTTTACCACCCTCGGGGGAAGTTACTACCACCTGAGGCACGGCAACCTGAACCTGCGCTCGGTCGTGCCCCTCATTGTATCCGGTTCTCTGGCCTGCGTGCTGTTCTCCTTCCTCTTTCAATATCTGGCCCGCAATGATCACTGGCTGGATCTGGGGATCGGGCTGGTTTTCTGTGTCATCTCCGCCCGCATGATCGCGGATGGGATCCCGGCAAGACGCAAGCGGGATGAGGAAAAACAGGGGGAGTCGGGGGAGAAGGTTGTGCGCGGTACTCTGACACAGAAGATGGTCATCGGTGCCTCGGCAGGGGGCCTGCCCGGCCTGCTGGGGATCGGTACCGGCAGCATCCTGGTGCCGGCCTTCACCTACCTGCTCCGCATACCGGTCAAAACAGCCATGGCCGCCTCACTCGTATGTTTCAGTTTCAACGCTGCCATCAGTTCGGCCTTCAAGGCAGCCCAGGGATATGTCGTCCTGGATGTGGCTCTGCTCCTCTGCCTGGGCACACTGATCGGCGCGCCTCTGGGTGCTGGTCTTAACCGACGATTCTCTTCAGGAACGGTCAAGACTATCTTCGGACTGGTCTTTCTGTATGTTGCGCTGAAGTTCCTGCTCTCCTTCCTGGGAGTCACGATATGAGTACCGTATCGAATGAACCTTCCGTACTTGAAGTCTGCCGGGGGTTCCTGCGGGATATCGTCGAGCAGGAGAGCCTGCTGGACGCGCATGTATCAGTAGTGGCCAAGACACTGGCCCCGGAAGAAGCCATCGGCACTCCCGGCCGTCGGGATTTCCCCATCATCATGGGGAAGGAGCGGGTCATCGAAGCCATCGTCCTGGAAGCCAGAGGACACGCCTTCACCGACTCGCCCGGGGAGTTCGACGGGACTATCGGAGAGGTTCTTGAGCTGGAGCTGGATACCAGCCAGAGCCGCGCTGTGTTCGTGGCCACGCTCAACGCCGTCCTGAGACACCTGGAACGGGTATCCGGAACGGTGCACTGCCGGGATGAAGATCCAGAGCTGTGCGCCGGGGAGATCGCCACTCTCCTGCTCGACCGATATGGCCGGGTGACGGTGGGTCTCATCGGGATGAATCCGGCCATCGCTGAGTGTCTGGTGGGCACCTTTGGCGAGACCCGAGTGCACATCACCGATCTCAACCCCGACAATATCGGACAGCTCAAATTCGGAGTGGAGATGTGGGACGGGAATGATCGCACCCGGGACCTGATCGAATCCTCGGATGTGCTGGTGGTTACCGGGACTACGCTGGTAAATGGTACCTTCGATGATATTTACCGCATGGCCCGCGACGCCAGGAAACCCAGCCTGCTCTATGGGGTGACGGCCGCGGGAGTGAGCGAGTTGCTGGGGATCGAGCGAATCTGCCCGCGCGGTCGGTGAGCACCGCAATCAGCGTAACCGGTTGTAATATTTAGAGTTAACTGGTGGGCGATACCGGATTCGAACCAGTGACTTCCTGCGTGTAAGG
>JALGWK010000276.1 GCA_025774205.1 bacterium | reverse complement strand
GAGACGATGAGCCTCCTCGCCCGGATCGCGGACCGCGTGGATTGGATAGATGAAGGGTGTCAGGAGTTCCAGGAAGCGGGTCCAAGCGGGTCCCCGATTCGATGTCACCGGCGCACGAACGGGCCTTGACGAGCATCTGCCGTTCCCAGGCCGCGCCCTGGGCCGCGTAGTACGATACCATCCACTGCCGGCTCCGCACGAGGGGTGCCCGGTCACCGCCCGGTCTCAGGCGGAGGTCGACCCGGTATAGACTGCCGTCGGACGTGTACCGGGTGAGAGACTCGACGAATCGTTCGACGGCCAGGGTTGTCTGGTGCATGGTCGCGGTCGGATCACGACCCGGTTCGGGTGTGAGGGTGAAGATGAGATCGATGTCGCTGGAGAAGTTGAGTTCCCGGCCTCCCAGCTTGCCCACGGCGATGACGGCAGGGTACGCCAGATCTGTGGGCCAGCCCTCGAATAGCACGCTCTGGAGGAGGTGCTCGGCCAGATCGGCGAGGGCTCGCCACTCCTCGTCGACCGGGGATGATCCCAGGGCCGCCCTGGCGCCGATCCGGAGCAGTTCACGCCGCTTCAGGCGATTGAGATCCTCAAGGAAGCCGGCCCCGGAGCCGCCTTCGGTTGCGGTGTGATCGAGATCGGCGATCGCCTCGACCGCGTTCCGGCGGACTTCCTCCCGGTCGAAGAGCCATCCGGGTAGATCGGGCGCTCGGATCATTGTCTCGCCGAAGAAGGATCCGGCCCCGAGGATCCGCAGGAACGACATCAGGTTGTCGCTGTCAGCGAAGGTGCCGGTCAGGTCGGTGGTCTCATCGAGACGCTGCAGGGCGGTAAGCGCAAGATCGGGATCGGGAGTATTGGCGATCCCCCGGCCGAGGATATCTGCCCGTTCGGTCCAGAAGGGGGCCGTCGATCCACCGCCCAGACGGACGAGGTTGCGGGCCGCCTCCCCCGGGACGGCGAACCCGATCCGCGCCAGGGGCTCGAGATCGCCTTCATCGGCGATCCGGTTGAGCAGCCAGGGTTCGAGGGTGGCGCCTGCCAGGGTGTTCTCAGCCGGGTCCATGCCGGAACTGTACACGTGGCAGGGGTCGGACTGCCACCGGCTAACAGGCTGCGCTTGTGATCGTTACGGGGCAGCGGTAAACTCCTGTTCAGTCATCACGGAACCCGCACTCCGGGAGCGTCGGCCGTATGAAACGGATCGAGGCGATCATCAAACCGTTCAAGCTCGACGAGGTCAGGGAGGCTCTGGCCGGGGCCGGTCTGAAAGGGATGACCGTGACCGAGGTGCAGGGTTTCGGTCGTCAGCGGGGCCATGCCGAACTCTACCAGGGCAGTGAATACCAGATCGACCTGCTGCCGAAAGTGAAAATCGAGATCGTGGTGGCTGACGCTGCCGTGGACGAGGCAGTGGAGGCGATCATCGGGGCCGCCTGGACCGGGGAGATGATCGGTGACGGGAAGATATTTGTCACCTCCGTGGATGACGCCATCAGGATCAGGACCAGCGAGCGCGGTGAAGCGGCACTTTAGTGCCCTGTCACGCGACAACCGTCACATTCGAGCAGCGCCGTATCCCGACCAGCAGCGTTGTGCCTCCTCGCCATAGCCACCGCTATGCCTCGTCGCCACGCCTTGCCGGTCAGGCACGGCGTCACTCTCGGTGCTGACGTCTGCCGCGCGACATGACACTAGTGCCCTGTCACGCGACAACCGTCACATTCCTATAGGCGTGCTCCGGCTGTGTTAATTTCGCACAGCGCCTGCTGTTGACGGGGATGGCCGACCGGGGGGGCGCTATCTCCTCTTACGCTGCGTTCATTTCCGACGTGGACTGACCGAAACGGATGGCAATGGCTCTGAAGCTCGCGGTGCTCGCCTCCGGCGGAGGCACCAACTTCCAGGCGATTCTGGATGCCGTCGGAGCGGGAACGCTCGACGCGGAGGTCGCACTGATCGCAAGCAACCGGGAGGATGCCGGCGCTCTCGATCGGGGCCGCCAGGCCGGTGTGCGGGCGGATTGGGTTCCCCGGGGCGATGACTTCGACGATCGGCTCCACCTGCTGCTGGAGGAGACCGCGCCGGACCTGATCGTCCTGGCCGGGTACCTGAAACTGATCGCGGAGCGTACGGTCCGGCAGTGGAGCGGCCGGATCGTGAATATCCATCCGGCGCTCCTGCCCGCGTTCGGCGGCAAGGGGATGTACGGGATGCGGGTGCATGAAGCGGTGCTGGAGAGCGGGGCACGGATCACCGGAGTGACCGTCCATATCGTCGACGAGGAATACGACCGGGGACCGATCGTGACCCAGCTCGCCGTACCGGTGCTGGATGACGATACGCCGGAGTCGATCCAGCAGAGAGTGCTGAAGAGGGAACATGAGATCTATCCCCGGGTCCTCCAGTGGTTCTCGGAGGGCCGGATACGGGTCGAAGAGGGACGGGTATACGGCAGTGAGCCGGACCCGCTACTGGAAGATGATCGGAGCTGACGACGTTAATGATTCAGCAGGAGAACATACCGGTCCGGCGCGCGCTGCTCAGTGTCAGTGACAAGACCGGGGTGGTGGATTTCGCGCGAGGTCTGACCGACCTGGGGATCGCCCTCATCTCGACCGGCGGCACCCGCCGGGTGCTGGAGGAGGCCGGGATCGAGGTCGAGGACGTGGCGCAGTTCACCGGCTCGGAGGAGCTGATGGAGGGGCGGGTCAAGACCCTCCATCCGAAACTGCACGCGGCCCTGCTGGCCCGGAGGGACCACGATGGTGACATGGCTGCCCTGCGGGAGAGGGAGTGGGAGACCATCGACCTGGTCGCCGTGAACCTTTATCCCTTCGAGGAGCAGGCAGTTGGAGAGGGACTCGATCTCGACGGGGCTGTTTCCTTCATCGACATCGGCGGACCGACCATGCTGAGAGCGGCTGCCAAGAACCAGCAGGGAGTGGTGGTCGTTCCCGACCCCGGCTGGTACGGGAGGGTGCTCGAGGCTCTTCAGGCCGGTGATGGAGTTTCAGTGCCGATCTCCCTGAGCCGCGAACTTGCGGCCGATGTCTTCCACCGGACCGCTCTCTACGACAGTGCCATCGCCGGTTACCTGCAGGATCTGAACGCGGCGGAGCAGGATGATGAGGCAGAAGGGATGGAACCGACTCCCTTCGCGGCCGTTCTGATGCCCAGACTGGAACGGGTCATGATCCTCCGCTACGGGGAGAATCCCCACCAGCGGGCAGCCTTCTACCGCGATCCCGTGCGAACCGGTCCGAACATAGCCGACGCCGAACAGCTCGGCGGCAAACAGCTCTCGTTCAATAACATCATCGACCTCGAATCGGCCCTCGGCATACCGCTCGCGTTCGAGGAGCCGGCCTGTGCCCTGATCAAGCACACCAATCCGTGCGGGGCAGGGACGGGCGCCGATCCGGTCGAAGCGTACGAGAACGCCCTGGCCACCGATCCGATCTCGGCGTTCGGCGGCCTGGCCGGTTTCAACCGGGAGGTGGATGCGGACCTGGCCGGCAGGATGGTCGACCGATTCTGGGAAGCGATCATCGCTCCCGGCTATTCGCCGGAAGCGCTCGAAATCCTGGAGGCCAAGAAGAACCTGCGATTGATGCGCTTCGATCCGGAGGGAGAGCGGGACCTGGAAGGGGCGTTCGACTACAAGCGTGTGTACGGGGGCCTCCTCGTGCAGGAACTCGATCACGGCTGGGTCCCGATGTCGGAGGCGGAGGTTGTCACCGAGCGGGTACCGACAGCAGATGAAATGGTAGCCCTGGAATTCGGCTGGAAGGTTATCAGGTGGGTCAAGTCGAATGCCATCGTTTACACCGGACCGGACCGCACCCTCGGGATCGGGGCCGGACAGATGAGTCGGGTCGACAGCGCCCAGCTGGCAGTTACCAAGGCCGGCACCGCCGGCCTCCCGCTCGAAGGCTGTGCCATGGCCTCTGACGCCTTCTTCCCCTTTCGGGATGCCGTTGACGCGGCAGCCGAAGCGGGTGTCAGGGCGATCGTCCAGCCGGGCGGTTCGATCCGTGACGAAGAATCGATCACCGCCGCCAACGAGCATGGCATTGCCATGCTCTTCACTCGCATGCGCCATTTCCGCCACTAGCTGAGGACCGGATCAGTGGGTTTCAAGTTCAGAGAATTTTTCGCCAACGATATCGGAATCGATCTGGGGACTGCGAATACCCTCGTCTATGTACGGGGGAAAGGGATCGTGGTGAACGAACCATCGATCGTCGCGGTTGACCGGCAGTCCCAGCAGGTCCTGGCGATCGGTAATGAAGCCAAGGAGATGCTCGGACGCACCCCTGAGGACGTCATGACGATCCGCCCCCTCAAGGATGGCGTGATCGCCGATTTCGAGAAGACCGAGGAGATGATCCGCGTCTTCATCAGGAAGGTGCAGTACAACCGTATCTTCGGACGGCCCCGCATCGTCATCTGTGTGCCTTCGGGGATCACCGAGGTGGAGAAGCGGGCGGTCCGTGACTCGGCCGAGTCGGCCGGAGCCAGGGAGGTCTTCCTCATCGCCGAACCAATGGCCGCGGCGATCGGGATCGGCCTGCCGGTGGAGATGCCGGTCGGCAATATGGTCATCGACGTGGGCGGCGGGACGAGTGAGATAGCGGTGATCGCCCTCTCCGGGATCGTCACCTCGACGAGTATCAGGGTCGGGGGGGACGAGATGGACCGGGCGATCGTGCAGTACCTGAAAAAGAAGTACAACCTCCTGATCGGCGAACGGACCGCGGAGCAGATCAAGATAGAGATCGCCTCGGCGGTCGAGCTGGA
>JALGWK010000030.1 GCA_025774205.1 bacterium | reverse complement strand
CCCCCTTCCCGAGTGACGATACAACCCCGCCGGTAACGAAGATGTACTTGATCTCCCGCGGTGCTTCGCTCATGCAAGTTCCTCTCTCACGCGCTCAAGGTCCTCCGGGGTGTCAACTCCACGAATATTGAATTTTGTCGAGACGATCCTGATCGGGAAACCGTTCTCGAGTGCCCGGAGCTGTTCCAGCCCCTCCAGCTGTTCCAACCGGGCCGGAGGCAGGGTTGCGAACCGGAGCAGGAAGTCGCGGCGGTAGCCATAGATCCCGCGGTAGCCATAGATCCCGATGTGCCTGAACCAGGGTCTGGCGCCCTCCGGCAGCCGGTGACGAATAAAGGGTATCCTCGACCGGCTGAAATAGAGCGCCCGCCCCCGGGCGTCGGTGACCACCTTGACCACGTTGGGGTCGTCGGCCTCCTCTTCAGTCATCGGGTGGCCGAGGGAGGCCATCGGCAGGGTTTCATCTCCCGCCATGACTTCAACGAGTGAGTCGATCATGGCCCCGCGGATGAGCGGTTCATCCCCCTGGACGTTGATGATGAGGTCGCAGTCGGTATCCGCCGCAACCATCGCCACCCGATCGGTGCCCGAGATGAGGTCGGGTGAAGTCATCACCACCGTCCGGCCGTACCCTTCGGCAACTTCACGTATCCTGTCGTCATCGGTGGCGATGACGAGCCGATCCAGCGTAACCGCCTCGCTCATTCCCCGGGCGACCCATTCGATCATGGGCAGGTCGCCGATCATGACCAGGGGTTTGCCCGGCAGGCGCGAACTGCCGAATCGGGCTGGTATGACACCCAGAACGTCCGCCATCAGATGACCTTCAGCTTCGAGTACCTGGCCATTAATCGCCTCGTTCCCGCTTCCGTGAAGGCCACGATCAACCTGGTGTTCTCCCCGTGGCCCGACACTTCCAGGATCCGACCGGTGCCGAGGGTGGGATGCTCTACATCCTGGCCCGGACGGTATACACCGTCGGCGCTCTGATCCTCATCCTCGTAGGCCGGCATGCCGTCGTCCGCCTCCATCTGCTGCTTCCCGGCGACCGCCGCCCGGGTCCGCCCGGCACCGACAGCCCCGGTCACGATCCGCATTTGATCCGTAGTCTCAAGAATATCGACCGGCAGCTCGCCCAGGAACCTGCTGGGAAGCCGGTCGAGCACACTTCCCCAGCGCCGCCTCCGTCTGACCCGGGTCAGATAGAGCTCCTCCATTGCCCGCGTCATGCCAACGTAGCACAACCGCCGTTCTTCCTCCAGAGCATCGGAATCACCATCATCCCGCAGCAGAGGGCAGAATTCTTCCTCCATGCCGGTGATGAATACCACGGGGAACTCGAGTCCCTTGGCCGCGTGGAGGGTCATCAGGGTGACCGCTTCTCCCTCATCCTCCCACTCATCGATGTCGGTCAGCAGACTCACTTCTTCCAGGAATCCTGGCAGATCGGCTTCATCACCCCATCTCCGGGAGTACTCCTCCATGCCGGAAAGGAGTTCTCCGAGGTTTTCCAGCCTCGTTTCCGCCTCGATAGTCCCTTCCAGCCTGAGTTTCTCGAAGTATCCGATCTCCTCGAGGAGGTCCCCGGTGAGGGTAGCAACCTCCGTTCCGGAGATCCGACCACGGAAGGTCGTGATGGTCTCCGCGAAGGAGTGGAGTGCCTTACCTGCCCGTCCCACCGCCTCAGCCGCTGCCGCCAGGGCCTCGCCCGGGTCCCCCTCCCACTTCTCGAGGAATTCCAGGATCCGCTCAAGCGTCACCTTCCCGATGCCCCGGCGCGGAGTTGCCAGCGCCCGCTCGAGACTTACGGTGTCGCGACCGTTGACCATGTAGCGCAGGTAAGCCAGGGCGTCCTTGATCTCGGCCCGCTCGTAGAACTTGAGGCCGCCGACTATCGCATAGTGCAGTCCCGCCCCCCTGAGGGCGTATTCGAGGGCGCGCGACTGGCCGTTGGTGCGGTAGAGCAGCACGACATCCCGGAGCTTCCGCCCCTCCTGACGCCGCTTGGCCTGGATGATCCTGACGATCCCGCGCGCCTCCTCGTCATCATTGAGGAAGACCAGCTCCCGCACCGGATCCCCATCGCCCAGGTCGCTCCAGAGGTCCTTCTCATGCCGGCTGGTATTATTGGCTATCAGCGTTGAGGCTGACGTCAGGATGTTCCGGGTGGAACGGTAGTTCTGATCGAGGATGACTGTCTTTGCGTCGGGATAATCGCGTTCGAAATCGAGGATGTTCCTGATGTCGGCGCCCCGCCAGCTGTAGATACTCTGATCGGGATCACCCACTACACAGAGGCCACGGTGATGACCCGAGAGGAGTTTCACCAGGTGGTACTGCGGCCGGTTCGTGTCCTGATACTCGTCGACCAGCACGTACCGGAATCGTTCCTGGTAGTGCTCCAGGACGTCGGGCACGTTCTGAAGCAGACGGACGCTGTTGACCAGGAGGTCGTCGAAATCCATCGCGTTCCGCTCCCGCAGAGCGCGCTGGTAGGACACATACGCCTTCCGGATCCCATCATCCACCCATGAATCGCCGAACCAGTCGGTCTCATTCTCCCCGGCCATCTCGTTCTTGGCGCGACTGATACGGGCGCGGACCAGTCCGGGCGAAAAGGTGGTCTCCGGCAGCCCCAGCTCATTCAGTACCCTTCGTACCAGGGTCCGCTGATCAGCATCATCGTAAATGGAATAATCACGGTCGTACCCGAGCCGGTCGCCGTGAAGACGCAGGAGACGGGCACAGAAGGAGTGGAAGGTGCCGGCCGTCACTCCTTCGCTCAGCGGTCCGACGAGGTCGCGCACCCGGCCTCGCATCTCCCCGGCGGCCTTGTTGGTGAAGGTAACAGCAAGGATGTGGTACGGGCTGTAGGAGAGGTTTTCGATCAGCCATGCGATCTTGGCGGTGAGAACCCTGGTCTTGCCGCTGCCGGCGCCGGCGACCACCAGGAGGGGAGTATCGCGGTATTCGACCGCCTCGAGCTGTTTCGAATTGAGATCCAGACCCATCAACTCCCCCTGAAAACAGAAACCGGGCGGCGGCTCACGGGGGCCGCTCGCCCGGTGACGCAATGTGTGCCAATCGGGAGCCGGGGGCTATGAAAAACGACCGGTTATCCTCACCCCCCCTCCCCCGGATACGCAAACACCGACCGTCCGATGAGTGTCACCCGCTCGCCGGCTCCGATCACGGAATCCTTCACCGTTAAAATCATGGCCGTGGCGGTCTCTTCCTGTACGGCGATCACGACAGCCCTGGCGACCTCATCCTCGAAGAAACGGAGTCGGCCCCGTTCGTTCCGGGGGCGCTTCAGCACATATAGATCCCCTATCTGAATGCCTTCCTCCGCTCCTCCATCGATGAAGAGCATGTCATAGGGATGCATATTCCCGTCGGCATTCGCCCTGGCCACGACGAATCCGGTGCGCCCCTCCTGGACAGGGATGAATTCCTTCCATGGCCGGGCGTCGGCTTCAGGAGCCGGAATTACCCGGTCCCTGCGACTGACCGCGTCGAATACGGCGACCAGCACTCCCTGGCTCGTGCGCCCGGAGGTGTCCACGATCTGGATGATCCCCTTGATTCTTATCTTCCTGCCCAGCCGGTTCCCCCATACGGGATGGCGGACCTGCGGTCCCGGCTCTACCACGATGTAGAGTTCCCCGGGCTGCGTGACATCTTCACCCAGGTTCAAAAAGACCTGGGAATAGAGTGACAGGTTCAGGTCAGTGCCCTCACCACCGATGATCACACCCTGAGGCCATCCGCTCGGATTCCCCAGAAAGCCGGCGGCCAGGACGGCATTCCGTGTTGCGAGGGGATAGAACCGCTTTTCAGAGCCGATGAAGCCGGTCGAGATGTCACCCGGTTCGCCGGTGGCGAGCGTATCAGGGGTCGCGCCCGGAATCTCACCCGGGATCTCGCCCGGGATCACACCCAGGGTATCCACAGGGGTCTCGCCCGGGATCTCGCCCGGGGTTACACCCAGGGTATCCACCGGGATCTCACCCGGGATCTCGCCCGGAATCACACCCAGGGTATCCACCGGGTCGGAACCGGGCAGGGGTATCTGAACTGCCTGCCGGGCTGCGTCGATGATACCGGTCTCCCGGTCGGGCCACACCTCCTCGAATGAGAGGACCACCGGTGTCCCCCCGCCGATCGGGAACCATATCCTCTGTCCCGGATAGATCAGATGCGGCGGGTTGGCGATCGTCTCTTCGTTGGCCTTGTGAACCGACGGCCAGAGCCAGGCATTACTCAGATAGAGCTGGCTGAGATCCCACAGTGTATCGCCCTTCTGGACGGTATGGATCGTTCCCCTGAGCGTGTCAGGCGGGGTCATGACCGGATCGGTCTGGGCTCCGGCCGACAGGGGGGCTACCGCCAGAACGCAGATCGCGGCGCCGATCAATGTCCTTTTCGACTCGTTCATCACAGCAATCACCTCATACACCTCCCTGAGGAGGCAGCTGATCGAACCACTCTTCGCCCGTTCAGGGTCAAAGAGGCTCAATGAGGGACAGAGAGGTATAGAATACCCTGTTTTGTACCATGACTGCAATACGCCTCGAAACATGCCTGAAAAATGCCGGTGGCTCAGGTCTCCTCCAGTTCCTCGACGGCTACCGCGGGAAAATCCTTCAGGACCGCGATGAACTCCTCACGGCCTCTTCAAAGTTGACCCTGGCGCCGTCGATGTCGATGACCTCCACATCGTCCCTGGACTTGAAACGCGCGGTGATCTCGGCGACCACGTCGAACTTCTCGGCGTCGGCACAGCTCACCCGCAACTCGGGCGTGGAATGATAGGCCGGGATGCTGTCCACCAGCTCGGCCAGGGGAACCTGCCAGCGATCGAGGATCCCGAGGAGCCGAGCCCCGGCGTAGAGGGCGTCATCGAATCCGAACCACCCCTCTTCGAAGAACATGTGACCGCTCATCTCACCCGCCAGAGGTACCCCCGAGCGTTTCATCTCCGCTTTGATGAGGGAGTGTCCTGTCTTCCACATGTGGGGGATACCGCCATGCGCCACGATATCCTCCACCAGCCCCTGACTGCACTTCACGTCGAAGAGGATCTTCTGCTCCCCCATCCGCTCAAGCACATCCCGCGCGAAGAGCGCCAGCAGCTGATCACCGAAGATCATCCGTCCGGTATGATCGATGAGACCGATCCGATCACCGTCGCCATCGAATCCGATCCCGAGATCGGCGCCCCGGTCGAGAACCGTCTGCCGCAGGTCGACCATGAACTCCGGCACGGTCGGATCAGCAAGATGATTCGGGAAGGTCCCGTCCGGCTCGCAATACAGGGCGTGCAGATCACAACCCAGTTCTGTGAAGAGTCGCTCGGCGGCGGGACCGGCGATGCCGTTGCCCGCGTCCACTACGATAACGGGGGCTGCTGTGAGCACCACCCGATCGGTGATTGCCGCCAGATATTCATCGAGCAGCTGCCGGGAGGCGATTGTCCCGGCCCCCGTCTCGAAATCACCTCTCTCGATGATCGCCTTCAGCCCCTGGATCTCCTCCCCGTGTACCGAACCGCCCCGGATCGTCATCTTGAAGCCGTTGTATTCGGCCGGATTGTGGGATCCGGTCACCATGATCCCCCCGTCCGAGCCGGTATATTGCTCAGCGAAATAGACCGTCGGGGTCGGGACCATACCCAGGTCGCACACCTCCAGACCGCACGAAATGAGGCCTTCGGCGATCTTCCGGTGCAGCCTGGGGCCTGACTCGCGGGCGTCGAAACCGAGTACGACCAGTTCACCTTCGCGTTGACGGAGGAGTGAGCCGTACGCCCGGCCGACATCGAAGGCTACCTCGTCTGTCAGGTCGTCGGCGGCAATACCACGGATATCGTACTCGCGGAAGATGAGGGGATTCATCGTCTGCTCCCGGCAGGGGGTAGTACTAAAGGCGTTTCAGGACGATCAGAGTGAGGTCGTCCGACTGGGCGCGGTCTCCGGAATGGGTCAGCACCTCGCGGTAGATCTCGTCCCGGATCTCACGGGCACCGAGATACGATCGGCTGCTGAGCACCGAAAAGAGTCGATCCTCCCCGAATTCCTCTTCACGCAGATTCATGGCCTCGGTGACACCATCGGTATAGATCGTCAGAACGTCACCCGTTTCGATCTTGATCCGACCCTCCTCGTACACGGTGTTCTCAACGACACCGATGAGCAGACCACCCTTCTCCAGGAAAGTCTGATCTCCTGTAGAGCGCGTCACGACCGGAAAATTGTGTCCCGCGTTCACGTAGGTCAGCATGTTCGTCACCGTATCGTACTCGGCGAGGAAGAGGGTGACGAATTTCTCTGGTGAGGTGGTGCGATACAACATCGTGTTCACTTTCTCCGCCGTCCCGGAAAGACTCGTCTGGGACTCGTAAACAGCGCGCAGGGTCGCCTGCAGGCTTGCCATCAGCAGAGCCGCCGGAGTCCCCTTGCCGGAGACATCACCAACCACCATCAGGATCTTCTCGACGTGTTCCTCCTCGTTAACCGGCATGCGCACGAAGTCGAAGTAGTCGCCGCCGATCTCCTGGCTGGGAAGGTTGATGGCCGTGACCTCGAACCCGGGGCCCCTCGGGAACCGGTCCGGCAGCAGAGCCTGCTGGATCTCACGGGCGACGGCCAGTTCCTCCCGCATCCGCTCCTGTTCGATGCGTTCCTCGTGCATCCAGGCGTTCTCGATCGCGACCGCGACCTGGCTGGCCAGGACCGAGAGAAGCGTGAGTTCCTCGGTCTTGAAGCCGGTGTCGGCGAGCTTCGAGCCGAGGGTGATCACGCCCACAAGGTCGTGACGCTGCTTCAGGGGGATCACGATCTGGGGATTGGTGCCTTCAAGGGGAGGACGGTCTCCCAGCACCTCGGGCGGGATCTCGGCCGTGAGCCTGTCGAAACGGACCGGTCCGTTGGCCCGGGTCAGGGCTTCGGTGACGGGGTCCCCGAGACGGAAGAGGGCGCGACCGGGACCGGTGGCTGCCCGACGACGCGCGTCGAGGAGACCTTCCTCCGGAGTCTGCTCTATCAGACCATCATCGGCTTCGAGTGCCTTGGGAGGCTTGAGTTCCCACTCTTTCTGCTTCAGAGGGGGTGGTCCCCGCCTGACGAACCGGAACGCTCCGGTGCGTCGATCGAGCAGGATGATCGCGGCCTCATCTACCAGGAAGGCCCGCTCGAGGGTCTGGTAGGTCGCCCGCATCAGGGAATCCATGTCGAGGATGCCGATGATGTTGTGAACGCTCTCCTGAAGGATATTGCGGTAATCAGTAGTGTCCCGGATGAAGAACCGGTCGACGAGCATCTCGAGCCAGCCGCGCAGGGGCTGGAAGGCCAGCACCGCGATGACGATGAAGATGATCTGAACGGTCGCCGTGTTCGCCTCCATCTCCCCCGTCAGGGACTGGTAGAGGTCGACGAAGAGCGTGTAGAGGAGGAAGAAGACACCGACCACCACCCCGGTCGCCGCGGAGTAGATCATGCTCCGCTTGGCCAGTACCTGCACGTCCAGGAACTGATGCCGGACGATCACCCACGCGATCGAGCCGCAGCCGGTCAGCAGTCCGGTGGAGAGAACCAGCGCGGTCAGCCCCTGTGGGAGTCGCATGAACGGGAGGAGGATCGGCACCACCTCTGCCATGATATAAAGACCGACCCCGATGCCGATACCGATCCGCAGGATCAACACCTGCGTCTGGAGCCGGCGGTTGGTCAATATCTTGCCGGTCCGCCACAGGAAGTAGAGCGCCAGCCCGACATAGAGGACGTTGACCCCTGCCCAGAGCTGGATATGAGCTCTCACCAGGAGAGCCAGGAAACCGGTGATGAGCGCCAGGATCATCTTCACAAGCCCGACAAAGGGGCCGAAGATATTGTCGGGTATGCTGAGGTTGCCGGAGTCCAGGATCGATGAGTCGATGGAGAGCAGGACTACCACCAGGTGGAGGAAGTAGGGCAGGAATATGAGCCAGGAGAGGCGTTGGTGCCGTTTGATGCTGTCCGCTTCCCGGGGGAATATCAGGCTGAAGAAGACCAGGGTGGGGAAGAAAAACTCCCAGAGGACAGCGAACTGCCGGAGGTTCAGGCTCCCGAGCGGAGCCTCCCCGACGGCCTCGAGAGCGCTGGTCGTGGCCGGACTGGTCAGTGTTGATCCCAGGGCGCTCATCAGCGCGCCGAGTCCGCCGAAGAACAGCATGGCCGCTGTCACGCGGTTGAGCCGTCTCCCCGTACCTTCGCGGAAGATGACCGAGCCAAGCAGCATGAGCAGCAGACCGCTTGCCAGGAATATCCCGACCTGCAGCCTCTCAATGGGCATCGCTACCTCTTCTTGACCAGGTTCTTGACCATCACGACGACGGTACCGGCTGCCGAAGGTTTGATCGAGACTTCATCCATCAATGATTCAACGATGAGGAGTCCCCTGCCGTTAGGCTTGGTCAGGTTCTCCGGAGAGAGGGGATCGGCAACCAGTCCGACATCGAAGCCGGGGCCTTCGTCTCCGACCGTGATCCTGATCAAATTCTCGAAACAGTCGAAGCGGAGAGTCACGAACTTGTCGGGCTCGAGATTGTTGCCGTGTTCGACGGCATTGTTCACGGCCTCGGTAACCGCGATGCAGATATCCTGCATGAGACCGGTGTCGACCTCGCATTTCCGACCGACTTTCTCGGTCAGTCGCTCAGCCTTGACGACCGCCTGAGGGCGACTCCGGAACTTTTTCTCGATAGTCTGCTGTTTCAAGATTCGTAACTGGTCACGGCTTCATCGGTCGAGCCGTAGACATCGAATACACGATCGAGTTTCGTTATCCTGAGGACCTCCTCGATCTTCTCGGTGACACTCGCCAGCCGGAGGTCGCCACCACTCTTTCTGATCGCCGAGAGTCCTCCAATCAGGATCCCCAGACCAGACGAATTCATCCAGTCCACATCCCTCAGGTCGATGACGACGCTCCTGGTGCCCGACTCGATCAGCTCATGGAGCTTCTCGTGCAGTGACGTGGCATCAGGACCACCCATGATCTTCCCCTGCAGGTGCAGAACGGCTACATCACCACTGGTAACGTGCTTGATCTGCATTCTTCCGATTCTCCTCTTTCTTTTCCCGGTCAAGCACGGCGTCACTCTCAGTGCTGACGTCTGTCACCTGACCTGACACTGGTCCGGAGCACGTTCCGGATCGAACAGGTCAGTATGCATTAATAACCGTATCCCCGTCCAGTGTCCGAATCAATCGGTCTCGCGGGGGTGTCGTTCCGTCAGATCCCTGACCCCCTATATCCCCTCCTCCTCACGCCTTGCCCGACGGCCGACTCGGTGCTCTCGGTGCAGCACCACAATCACGGTGCGAAGCACTTCCCCATCGCCGTGGTGATCTTGTCGACCGCCTTCTCGAGGTTCTCCATCGAGGCGGCATAGGAGACTCGCAGGAATCCCGGGGCGCCGAACACCTCGCCGGGAACCAGACCAACTTCCGCTTCCTCGAGGAGCCAGATGGCGAATTCGATGTCGCCGGTCACATCGGGTACGGCCGCGATGGCCTCGGAGGCGTCGACCATGAGGTAGAACGCTCCTTCGGGAGGCACGTCCACGCGGAATCCGGGAATAGCGTTGATCGCCTCCAGCAGATAGTCTCGCCGCTTCCTGAACTCCTGCACCATCATGCCGACGAAATCCTCTTCACACCGGATACAGGCCAGGGCCGCAGCCTGGGCCAGGGCGCTGGGGTGATGGGTCGCCTGCCCCTGGAACGAAGTCACCTTGCCGATCCACGGTTGTGGACCAACCAGGTAGCCGATCCTCCAGCCCGGCATGGCAAACGTCTTGGAGAACGCTCCCACGAGCGCTGTGAGTCCGGCTGCCTCTTCCGAGACCGCCGCCGGCGAGAGGTATGATCCGCCACCATACGTGATCTGATCGTAGACTTCGTCGCTGATGATGGCGATGTCGGCTTCGACACAGATCTCGGTGATCGCCCGGACCTCGTCGGCGGTATAGAATCCGCCGGTCGGATTGCTGGGATTGTTGAAGATCAGGCAGCGGGACCGGTCGGTGATCGCGCTCCTGAGTTCATCGGGAGTGATCTTGAAGCCGTTGATGCTCTTCCCCTCCACGATCCGGGGAATCCCGCCCAGCAGTTCGATGACGGCCGTGTAGGTGACCCAGTAGGGAGCGGGGAGAATGACCTCGTCACCCGGGTCGAGCAGGGCCGAGGCCGCGTTGAAGATGGCATGCTTGGCGCCGTTGGTGAACACGATCTGGTCGGGTGTGACCGTCAGGCCCTTGGTACGCTCGAGGTACCCGGCCAGGGCTTCCCGAACCTCGGGGTATCCCGGGGTGGGGCCATAGGTCGTGGGCCCTTCCAGGGCCTCCTTCGCGACCGCCTCGCGCACGGAGGCTGGGGGCGTGAAATCGGGCTCGCCGGCTGCCAGGACGATGACGTCCCTGCCCGACTGTTTCAGGGCCTTGGCCTTCTCGGTGAACGCCACAGTGGCAGACGGCTGCAGGGCGCTGATCTGCTTGGATATGTGCATGGTGCTGCCCTCTCTCACCTGGGTATCAGGACTTGCTGGATTTAAATTTGACCGACAGGGCTTCGGCTACGATCGGCGGAACGTGGGGAGTGATGTTGCCGCCCAGTCTGGCTACTTCCTTCACGATCGATGAGTTCACATAGGTGAACCGCTCTGAAGGCATGAGGAGTACTGTCTCGACCTCCGGATAGAGTGACTTGTTCATCAGGGCCATCTGGAACTCGTACTCGAAATCCTTGACCGCCCTCAGTCCCCTGACGATTGCGGAGGCATTGCGCTGGCGGGCGAATTCGGCCAGCAGACCATCGAATAACTCGACCGATACGTCTCCGATTTCCCCTGTCACTTCCCGGGCCAGTCGGAGTCGTTCATCGATATCGAACAGGGGTTTCTTCTCGGTGTTGCAGGCGATGAGGATGATGATCTCGTCGAAGATCCGGGAAGCGCGTTCAACGATGTCGAGATGCCCGTTGGTGATGGGATCGAATGTGCCGGGGTAGATCGCCAGCGTTGACACTGTCATCCCTCCCGATACGGTTCCTTTTCGGAACCGGGTGGATCGGTGTCGATCCCTCGCGGTTCCAGATCACTCCAGACACTGAGGACCGTGTCGCCGAAGGTCCGTTCACGGTCCGGCTCACGGCCCAGGGGAACCAGGGGCGGATCACCCCGGTGCTCAACCACCAAAGTACCTCCGGGAACTATGAGTTCCAAGACAGACTCTTCCAGAAGGGTGTCCAGGTTGCGGTAGCTATACGGTGGATCACAGAAACCAAGGTCGAACCGCCGCCTGTTTCGCGCGAGCGTTTTCGCGGCCCGGGCAACATCGAGCCGCACGATCTCGCTCCGTTCGGTGCAGCGTGTCTTCTCCAGATTGGCCTGCAGACAGGTCAGGGCCGGTCCCCAGTTCTCCACGAAGAGAGCCGATTCGGCCCCCCGGCTCAGTGCCTCAATCCCTACCGCTCCCGTCCCCGCAAATAGATCGATGACGGTGAGCCCCCGGGGTGGACCGAGGATATCGAAGAGCCACTCTCTCACCCGGGCGGTAGCCGGACGGGTTCCGTGTCCACGGGGAGTGGTAAGGGTCATGCCCCGAAACTCACCTCCGGTGATCCGGATCATGGGCGAACGTCAGCCAGCGCGCCTCCGATACAGAGCGCGAATGAACCCAGATTACTCTCGATGAGGGGACTCGACGCCAGCGCTTCATCGATCCCGATCCGGGCTGTGATATCGATCATCTCAACCCTCGTCTTCAAGGTTCTGACCAGGGCCGCCAGCAGGGAATCGGAATTCTCGACCGAACCGGTGAACCAGACTCTCTCCACCTGGTCTCCTGTGTCCGGGTCGATTGGCAACCACCGCCTGCTCAGCACCTCGAGGGAACGGTGGATCTCAGTTGCCACTGCGTCCGGTTCATCTGAGTCCCACTGTTTGTCGGAGCCGTTCGCGACATCCCGGCGCAGGGAGGTCGTTCCCACGGAATGTTCACCCCGGATCAGGGCGATCTCGAGTGATTCAGCCTCCACATGGACCGCCGCGATCGTTGCCTCATCCGCTCCGGCGGCGCAGATACGGACGAACCGGGTCATGGCCCAGGGATCACAGTCCCAGCCGACCACCTGACAGCCGACACCTTCGATCACCTTGCGGTACTGTTCCATGATCGCCCGGGGGATGCCCCAGGCGTCCACCACCTGAGTCCCGTCGGGGCCCTGCCGTCGGGTCCAGTCGACATGGAGATCGGTAACGGGATCCACTCCTCCATAGCGGGTCCCGATCTCCCACTCCACCCGCGCCCGGAGGTCGTCGTCCCCGGCGAAGGTCCCGATCTGCAGGGGAAAGAGAGTCCTGACGATGATCCGGCCGTCGAGCACGACTGCTGCTCCGCTCCGCTCCACACCTTCACGGTCGAGTGAGCGGTCGAGCACTTCGATCAGGGCGGCGATACCATCAGGACGGATCACGCCCCGGTCCATCGATGTAAAAGGGATGAGGCCGGCTCCGGCCGACGTCAGCCGGAGACCGTCCTGGAGATTGAGTAGAGTGGCGAAGCGGAAGGTGCGATCAGTGAATTTTAGACCGAGCAAAGCGAGGCCGGCCGATCAACCACCCCTCCTGCTGAGCCAGGAGGCTTCATTGTTCTCGATCCGGCCGATGCCATGCCGATCCTTCACGGTGATGGATATACCATCATCCCGCACGATCAGGAGGTAACTGGATGAATCCACCGGTGAACGATAGGTCGTGAGAATCTGGTTCTGCGGTATGCGCTCCCGGGGCCCCACCATCTTCCACATGTGGGTCAGCTTGAGCGTCGTATCGTTCACCGCGTAGATAGCCCCGATATCGACGGTATCGACCAGCATGATGCGGACGTTGTTGATATAACTGGCCAGACTCTCCAGGTCGGCGGTGTAGTACTGCCGCCCGTCGAAGAAGAATTTCTCGGCCAGAATCAGGTCGACCAGGTGCAGACGTGTCAGCTTGATCTGGTAATCGGTCTCAGCCCGCTGCTTCATCGGGATGAAAATCGTCGCCGCCAGAGCCCCGATCAGCACCACAATAACCACTTTCCAGAGAATGGTTCCCCTCTGATTTACTCGCTTCACAACATACCTCCTGAGAGCCCGGGTTGCTTCCGGGCCGCACCTGTTTTCCTCGGATGAGCCCCGCGGGAAAGCCGCGCGGTATCATAGTGACCACCCCGGGGATGGTCAACGCCATTTACCCCCTTTTCGGGTCGCTCCGGAGCCGTCGGACCGGTCGAATCAGGTCCTGCTCCCGCGGTCGATTCCAGCCCTGCCGGTTCGGTCGAATCAGGTCCCGCTTCAGCGGCCGAGGTCGGTCCGGTCACTACCAGGGGTCTGAGCTGAGCCAGCTTGGCCGGACCGATACCGCTCACTTCAAGCAGATCATCCACCTGCCACGGCCCCTCACGGGCATCCCGCCACTCGGCGATCCGCCGGGCCAGAACCGGTCCTATCCCGGGCAGCAGGGTGAGGGTCTCCTCGTCGGCCGTCCGGAGATCGATCGGACCGGTGAGTTCCGGTTCCCCGGAAGAATAGACGATCCCCTCCGGCTGACCGTTCAGGTCGAAGGTGTCTGTCGAGTCCGCTTTCAGAGCCCCCCGGATGAGCCGCAGAGGCGGCGGCGGAGGTCTCAGTTCCTCAACTGTGTTCCACACTGCGCCGAGGGCAGTCACGACCAGAAGCGCTATGGCTACCCGGCGTTCCGTCCGGGTGAATCGATCGGTCATTTTTCGCAGGGTGGGGGCGGGTGATGGGGGGATGAAGCCAGTGCCCTGAGTCTGTCAAACGCCGCCGCTCACTCTTCCGGGTAGAGCACTCCTACCAGGACCTTGCCGACCGCCGCGAGGCTCTCGGCGCTCAATTTGTCCCAGGTATCCTCCCGCGTATGCCAGTGGGCATAGTCGCTGATACTCTCGGTGATATCGATGGATGGGATCCCCGCGTCCCGGTTCAGGATCCAGTGGTCATCGTACACATACTGTCCGCGGCTCTGCTTGAACTGGGTGACACCCAGTGCGGCGGCCACATCCCAGACCTTCCTGACTACATCGGGAGCGTATTGCAGGGAGATCGGTTCCTGGTAGTAATCGGCCTGTTTGTCCCCGACCAGGTCGACCAGGATCGCGAACCACGGCTTGTAGTCCGCCTGGCGGGCGAAACTGGAGAAGTGACGGCTTCCCTGGAACCAGTGCTGGTACTCAGGTCCAGCTCCCGTAAGACCGATGTCCTCGCCGTCGAAGAGTACGATGTCGACCCCGTAGGCAGGTTCATGCTCGGAGAGGATGGTGGCCATCTGGAGCATGATCGCTGTCCCGGCCGCGCCGTCCACGGCCCCGTCGATCGGCTCGAGAACCGGCGGGGACTCGGCGCTCGCCTCCGGGCGCGTATCGAAGTGGGCGCAGAGCATGATCCGCTGGGTCTTCTCGGGATAGAAACTGGCAATGAGGTTCACCCCGTCGGCGCTCTCCTCATAGTGAGGATTCCAGATCTGGAAGGGTTGACGCTGGACCAGCGAGGCCAGCGGCTGCAGGAACGCCTCCATCCAGTTTATCGCCTGGCTGTGCGCCTCGGATCCGGGGACCCGCGGCCCGAAATCGGTCTGGGTTTTCGCCAGGGCCAGGGTCGCTTCACCGTCGAACTCCGGTCGGGACCGGGCCGAGGCTCCGGTACCGCAATGGGTTCCGAGGAGCGGGAGGAGCAACGGCAGGAGGGGCCAGAACAGAAAGCGGGTCCGTAACCCATCCTGATCACCTGAATGTGAGGTTCACGTAGATCGCCACCTCGCGCACCTTGCGCGTGCGGTCCATCAGCCGATCCTCGACATTCTCGAACCGCATGTCGAGTCCGCCTTCCACCATCTCACTGAAACTATAACCCAATCTGGGTCTGAAGGACCATGTCGCAGTTGATATGGTCGGTACAAATCCTCTGTCCTTCCCGATTCCGATGCGTACCTCGGTCATGTCCTCCCGTCGCTCCAGCCGCAGGTTGGCATCCACGGTGCTGTTGATCTTCAGCCGTTTACGGAAGAAAGGAATCTTGATCCCGTCCGGGGCGCTGAAACGGTAGGAGAAATCTATGTGATAGTCCGAGTTGCTCGTCCGCGTCTGGCTACCGCCGCCGGAAAGCTGTTCCCGGAGGGATTGGAGTGAGTTCCGTCCCACCGAGATTCCGACTCCGTTCAGGAAGAGTATCTGCACCCCGAGCAGCGGCCGCATCGCCTTGATGTCGTTACTGCTGTATGGTGCCCGGACCGGATCGTCGTTGAGCACTGTCTGCAGCCAGTCAGTGGCGTCACGGGTGCGCTGGTAACTGGAGGAGATCGAGATCGAACTGGTTATGTCGGGGAATATCCAGAGCTGCTGGAGTCCCTGCCACCGGAGGGTGACGTAGGGCCAGGTCACGCTGGAGGAGAATGATGTTTTCGACTCGCTGAACTGGTCGGTCCAGCGCCACTGCGGCCGGATATCGATGAACGCGGAGAGGGGAAGGCTGAGGCCGGTACTGGCGTTGATCATGCGGGTCGACTGAATCGTCGACTGCTGGGTTGCCACTACCGCGGCCCGCGGGACGTCAGGTTTCTCCTTCAATCCGAACTGATATCCGAAGGACGGACGATCGAGGAGATTATGCTGGGCACCGGTCCGGTCATTGGAGAGGTTGATGAGGACCGGGGTTACGCGGGTGGTGATCGTCCTGAGGTCGTTGATGAGCTTGCGGAGGCCGGTGGCTCCTTCAAGCGTCTGCGGAGCGCCGATCAGCTGGGTGGGAATGATCGTATAGGACGCCGTGCCCTCCATGACGGTGTTGGCGCTCCGCCCCAGCTGGATCTGGTCCCCCTCCGGTGTGACTCTCGTGTTGAACCTCGGATCGTTATTCTCCCGGTACTGGATTCGGTACTGGTACGTCTGGGTCATCCAGTCGAAGGTGGCCGGTGAATACATCGCGTTGAAGAGCTGACGACGCTTCACCTCCTTCCCGAGGTTGAAGTCACTGAGCGCCCAGCCCTCGGTGAGATCGCGGTCGATGGTCAGGGAATAGGTACCCGTCAGCGGTTCGAAGGGATGGAAGGCAGCAGAGAACTGCTCCGTGGCCGTGAACGCCTCCCGCTCCCTGACCTGCCCGGTCCGGTCAGCGACCCGTTCGTCGAGTTTCACCGCGTTGAGCGAGTAATCAAGCTGGGTCGGGAAGGGATTGAAGGCGGTCTCCCTGAGGAACCGGGGCAACAGGGGGATCTTTCTGAAGAGGTACCATTCGACCTCCACCCGGGGATTCAGGTCCCAGGTGAACTGCCCCTGAACCCGATTCGAGGTGTTGACCGGATTGATCGGGCTGACCCCGTCCCGCCGACTGCCGGTCACGTTCAGGGTCATCCGATCGATCGTCCAGTTGGCCAGCAGCCCCTCGCTTTCGGCCTGTTTCCGGATCGAGATCGAGATGCTCTGATCCTCCTGGGCCGTTCGATGTTCGTAGCGCTGGTCCTCCTCCAGGATGAGGTCCGATCCGGGCAGGTACTTGGGCAGGCTGAGGTTGCTCCGGCTGTTGATGGTCAGGGGGATATTGAATCCCGCCCTGGCGGGCAGCAGCCGGTCAAGAGCGGTTACCCACTGCAGGTTGGTGGACCTGGTGGTGCTGAGCGTTCCCCGCTTCTCCCTCAGACCATGAAAGTCGGCCGTGCGGTTGCTGATCCTCAGGTCGATCGTGCTGAAATCGGCCAGTTGCACCCTGAGTCCCATGCGGGAGGCAGTGCCGGCATCCCGCCGAACCTTCACGACCCGGAGTTCATCGGCCCAGATCTCGCCGTCGATCGCCAGCGACGGGTGCTGGTTGGCGACTCCGACCGAGATACGCCGGATGTTGGTGAGGCTCGGTCGTCCCCGGACCCGGTAGTTCCCGGAGATCGTGTCGGGCACCCCGGTCGCCGTTCCCCATCTCGCCAGCATCTCCTCCTTCAGGGCGGCGATCTCTATGAAGTCAACCCGGACGTGGTTCCGGTCGTCCCACCCGGGATGGATGGTGGCCCGGTACTCGTAGTAGTTGTTCTCATCAGCGCCGAAGCGGAGGAACGCCACCAGGTGACTTGTGTCCTCGCCGGCGATCCAGGGTGCCGCCGGTTTGCCGTAGAAGAACATCTCGAGTCCCTGATAGAGAGTGAAGTCCTCGGCTTTGATGATGCTCTTGAAGACTTCGCCCTCGACCCCGGCCGGGAGCTGCTCGAAGGTGACGGCAAGCGACTGTTCCTTGCCCAGCAGGCTGGTGATCCGGTCCCGGACGCCGCTGACCCCCGGCGGAGGCGTGTACTCACCGATGTTGTCGAACGTGTTCCGCACGCTCGCGCGGACGGTTTCGGGGGGGAGGGTCACATCCCCGACCTGGATCGGTCTCTCCCGCCAGTTGTGGCCGACCACGTCGATGGTCGCCAGCGACACATTGAAGGCCGAGGTGTCGGGCGGGGCGGTGATCCACATCCGGATGCTCTCCACCAGGGAGAGATCGGGTGTTCCGACCGTCCCCGTCGCGTCATTGAGGGGGATCCGGTAGAGACGCCACGAGTCAGCTTCACTCCAGGTGGCGGGATCGACATCCCCACCGGCCACATAGAGGCTGTCGGGAGAGTCAGGCCCGAGATCGATCATCCAGGAGATGTAGTTATTCGACCGGTCGAGGTAGCCGTTCCGGTTGATATCCTCCGTATCAGGTTTGCTCTGCTTGTCGTTATCGAGCCGGTTCCCCTGTGAACCGTTGACCCGGGTATAAATATCGGGATTGGAATACCGCCAGTTATCGTGGGCAGGATCGTCGGCGCTGCGATACCAGTACCAGAGCGGGTCGGAGTAGAGTTCGGTAAAGCGTGCCCGCTTCGCTTCCACGGTCGGGTAGAGGACCGGATCATCCCCGGCATGGATGATATAGAAATTGAGTTCATTTTCGTCGGTCAGGCCATCGAGCCCGATATCCTCATCTGAATCCGTCACCCCGTTCCGAACCCCGTTCCGGAGCACGTCTTCAGTGTTCAGATCGCCGTTGCCGTCGGCGTCCTCCGAGATCGTACCCAGATCTATATGAAGTTCCCCGCGATCACCCCTGACCCACAGTTCCAGATAGGAGAGCTGAGTGAGATCGACAGCCCCGGCCGACACCGCCTGCTGCACACCGTTCCAGCGGCGATCGAGCGTGGTCGTGTTCCAGGCATAGGCACCGGCCGGCCAGGGACTCGGCTGGTTCGGGTCGAAGACGAGACTCAGGACGTTCACCCGGTCACTCTTGATGTCG
>JALGWK010000275.1 GCA_025774205.1 bacterium | reverse complement strand
GGCCTGCCTCACCCGGCGATCGGTACACGGTCCCTGGAGGGCGTTGCACATGAAGATGATGCAGAGACCGCTATCCAGTGCATGGGTCAGGGCGCTCCCCGCCTCATCGATCTGCTCCTTCTCCCTGAGACCGATATCGGCGATGACATCCGCCTCCCCTGCCAGGAGGGCTTCGACCCGCCTTTCAGGATCGGACTCCGCGATCCAGTGGATCTCACTCCAGGCCGGTGTCCCGCCCCACCAGTCGTCATGGGCCTCCATGATCGTCCGGCCATCGGTCTGTTCCCTGATCCGCCAGGGACCGCTGCCGATATACTCACGGGGCAGCCGCCCCAGCTCGCTGGCGGGACTGATCGGCATGGCCACCAGGAGATCGAAGAGGTCTGCCATCGGCTCCGCGGTGACAATCGTGACCGTCCTGCTGTCGCCGGCCGAGATCTCGGCACCCTCCAGGTAACTGAGATAGACGCCCTGGGTGCCGAATGATCCGCCGATCGAGGGATCGAGAACCCGTCCCAACGTGGCGACCACATCCTCCGCCTCGAGGACCTCTCCGTTGTGAAAGGTGACATCCTCTCTCAGGGTGAAGGTCCAGGAGAGACCGTCACCCGAAACGACCCAGCTCTCGGCCAGCGAGGGCTGGTAGCGCCCTTCGTGGTCCCTCGCCACCAGGGCATCATAGACCGAAAAAACCAGGCTCAGCCGGTTCACCGAATCGCTGCAGATGTGGGGATCCCCGAGTGAGACGGAGGACTGCATGACCGTCAGGATCTCTCCCCGGTCGATGGAGCCGGAATCAGCCGCGCAGCCCATGACCGATATTGCGGGGAGGATGAGAAGCGAGAGATGGAGGAGTGATCGTGCCCCTCCCGGGATCGGGTGCTTCATGATGGTTCCTTTCATACTCGTCATGCATGTTCGAAACTACCCCCGGTCATGCCGCCCGCAGGTGCCGACGGGAGAAGAGCCGGAGGCCGGCTGCGAAGATGAGCAGGGTCAGGATCCCTATCCAGAGCAGTTCCCAGGTCACTCCTCCCAGACCGGCGCCGTGGTTCATGATCTTGCCCAGCGCGACGGTGGCGTGGGTGGTCGGCAGTAGATCGTTGACCGACATGGCGTGACCGGCCAGCGTAAAGAGGTGCGGTTCCGGCAGCGGAAAGAGCCCGCCGGAGAAGAACATCAGGATGAAGAAGGGGAAGCAGCCGACCGTCATGAGATCGAATATGGTGCGCAGCCAGGCCGCCACCAGCACGCTGATGGCGATGATCGAAAGCGCGGTAAGAGCCGTCACGATGAGCATCGCCGGCAGGGAAAAGGAGGCCCGGTACCCGAGTCCCGCGGCCGTCAGCCAGGTGAGGATGACCGCCGCGATGCCGAGACCGATCTGGACCACGCTGACCGACGCCAGCCACTCGGCGGGATGTATGCAGGAGAGCCGCAGCCGGATGAGCGTCCCCTTGTCCTTCTCCCTGATCAGGGAGGCGGCCGCGGAGAACATGAGCATGATAAGCGCCAGGACCAGCAGGCCGGGCACGTAGAGGTCGAAATCGGAGGGGGAACTCACCTCGCCGGTCGTTTGCGGATCGAGCGTGACGGGGATCTCCAGGCCCGTGACCCGGGCAGCGTACTCCCAGACCGTCATGTCGCTCCATACCGCGGCCATCAGGTAACCGGCATTGGCGGGATCGCCCCAGCTCCGGACCGTGACCGGGTCGATCCGCTCCCCGGACAGGGCGGACAGCAGGGTCTGTGAGAATCCGGAGGGGATCTCCACCACCAGGTCGACGGCCCGGTCCCTGAGTGCTTCGCGCGCGCTCTCCAGGTCCCCGACCGCCCGCACCTGCAGGACCGTTCCCCCCTCCTCCGACTCAACCGCTCCCAGCGCCTCGATCAGTTCCACCCCGGCCATGAAATCCGTTCCGTCAGCGAGCCGGCTTCCCTGGTCGTGATTCACCACCGCCAGGGTGTAGGAAGGGGTCATCTCACCGAAGTAGAAATGCATCAGGACCACAAAGAAGGGAGCGAAGGCCAGGGTCATGCTCAGGACCTTCCAGTCCCTGATATTCTCGACCAGGGTCTTGCGCAGAAGGCTCCGGAACCTCATTCCCGCAGCCCCCTTCCGGTCAGCGAGATGAAGACATCTTCGAGGGTCCGACGCCTGACCCGCGCTTCACCGGTGGTAAAACCGGCCTGGTGAAGACGGTCGAGCAGCGCGGGAAGGGTCTGATGCACGCCGTGTCCGACCACTCGCAGGCGACCGACCTGCCGATCGAGACCGGGAAAGTCGGCCGCCAGCTCACGACAGACCGTTTCCATCTCCTCCCCGGAGGCATCGGGCAGTTCGATCTCAAGGAGGTCCCCCTCACCGATGGTGTCCTTCAGGTGGGTTGGAGTGTCGAGCACCAGCAGGCGACCATGGTCGATGATCGCGATCCGGTCGGCCAGGCGGTCGGCTTCCTCCATGTCATGGGTGGTCAGGATGACGGTCATCTGACCGGCCAGCGACCGCACGTACTCGCGCACCAGCACCCGGCTCTGCGGATCGAGTCCGGCCTGCGGTTCATCCAGGATCAGGATCTCCGGTCGGTGGACCAGCGCCAGGGCGATGTTGAGCCGCCGCTTCATGCCGCCCGAGAGGATCCTCGCGAACCGATCTCCCTGCTCGGTAAGACCCAGAGCCCGGAGCAGTTCCCCGGCCCGGCCCCGGGAGTCAGAGCGTGAGAGATCGTAGAGATGACCGGTGAATTCGAGCTGTTCCCGACAGGTGAGGTTCTCCCAGATGACGATCTCCTGCGGGCAGAAACCGAGTCGGCGGCGCAGGTCACGCGATCCGGCGGTGACGGGTTGACCGTCGATCGTGATCGCGCCTCCATCGGGCGCGAGGAGACCGCAGATCATGCTGATTGTGGTGGTCTTGCCGGCCCCGTTGGGACCGAGAAATCCGAAGACTTCACCGCGCCGTATTTCGAGCGAAAGGGCATCGACCGCCCGGAGATCGCCGAAGGAGCGGGAGATCCCCTCCAGGCCGAGAAGGATGTCGTTTTCCACTGCCGTCACGTATCCGTTCCCGTCTGTA
>JALGWK010000274.1 GCA_025774205.1 bacterium | reverse complement strand
ATCGGTCTCCGAGCCGTAGTTGCCCACCGCGAACGGGGGGACATACACGATCCGGATATCACGGATCGTCTGGAATCCCATCAGTTTGAAGGCATTCCCGTAGGAGAGCGCCGAGATCGAGAATTCGAGTGAACCGTCCCGCTCCCGCGCCTCGGCGAGGATCCGACTGGTGGCGGCGTTGATCGCGCGCTGCCGTTCCTCCCAGTTCATGTCGTTCTCCACATCGGCCATCACCCGGGAGGTGACATCCTCGTAGTACTGGACCATCCGGGCGGAGTAGCCGCGGGCGGGGATCTCCTCCCCGCGGGTATCGGCCAGGTAGCCGTCGGTTATGTAATCATTCTCAGCCGTGGCGATCCGGGCGACGGCTCCGAAGGCGACGTGATGGTTGGTCATGATCAGGCCGTCGGCACTGACGAACTCTCCGGTGCCCCCGCCCAGGAGGAGAATGGCTTCATGGATTCCCTCGCCGCCCGGATTGAAGACACTGGATACAGGGATCCGCAGCCCGGCCTGACGGAGGTTGAGCTGCCCGATCCGGTCGGGGGTCCACTGGCCTTCATCGGTGAAGGCGAAATGGGCGGCGCCGGCGACGATCAACAATGCGGTGGTTACGGTCATGAGGCGTCTGAGCATGATCTGATCCCCTGATCTGTCAGGTGTGATCGATTCGGGGCAGGAGCAGGTCTATGGCCCGCTTCCCGACCATATGTCAGGAGCGGGCGTACTCTTTCAGACCTTCATCGTACTGGTTCCCGCCGTGAGCGTCCTGCGCCACGATGGCGGGAAAATCTGCCACTTCCAGGCGTCGAAGCGCCTCCGGTCCGAGATCCTCATACGCGACGACCTCCATCGAGATAACCGTACGCGCGATGAGGGCGGCGGCCCCTCCGACGGCAGTGAAGTAGACGGCGCCGTGTTCCTTCATCGCATCCACTACCGCCTCACCCCGGGCGCCCTTGCCGATCATCCCGCGCAGACCGAGAGCGATCAGGGTCGGGCTGTATGGGTCCATCCGGTAGGAGGTGGTCGGTCCGCAGGAACCGATCACCTGTCCCGGCTTGGCCGGGGAGGGCCCGGCGAAATAGATGGTCTCACCCTCGATATCGAAGGGGAGTTCGCCGCCTTCTTCGACCAGGTCGACCAGCCTCTTGTGGGCCTGATCGCGGCCGACGAAGAGCGGTCCGCTCAACAGGACGCGGTCGCCCGCCTTGAGGCTCTCGACATCCTCGGGGGTCAGAGGCAGCTGGATCTTCTTGCGGTCTGACATCGGTTCTCTCCTCCTGGTGCCCTGTTAGATGACGGCCGTTTTGCCGTCCTACAGTACGGCTGTTTTATGCCGGGCGGCATGGCACTGCATGTTCACCGCGACCGGCAGGCTGGCGATATGACAGGGATAGTATTCCACGTGGACATCGAGGGCGGTCACGTTTCCGCCGAGTCCCATCGGGCCGATCCCCAGTTTGTTCACCTCTTCCAGGAGTTCCAGTTCCAGCTCGGCATAGAAAGGATCGGGGTGCCTCACCCCGAGATCCCTGAGCAGGGACTTCTTGGCCAGGCGGGCGCAGAGATCGAAGGTCCCGCCGATGCCCACGCCGACCACGACGGGGGGGCAGGGATTCGATCCCGATTCCTTCACCCGGTTCACCACGAAGTCGATCACACCCTGGCGGCCGACGGCCGGCGCGTACTGCCGGGCCATGCTCATGTTCTCGCTGCCACCCCCCTTCGGGGCGATGGTAACCTTGACCTGGTCGCCCGGGACGAAATCGATCGCCAGCGCCGCGGGGGTGTTGTCGCCGGTGTTCTGCCGCCTGAGCGGGTCACCGACGATCGACTTCCTCAGGTACCCCTCTTCATACCCCTGGCGCACCCCCTCGTCGACGGCGGCATTGAGATCTCCTTCAATGAAAACCTCGTGACCGATCTCGACGAAGACCGCGGCGTAGCCAGTGTCCTGGCACATCGGAACCCGCTCCTTCGCGGCGATCTCGGCATTCTCGATCAGCTGATCGAGGATCTCCCTGCCGACGGGCGATCCCTCGTTCTCGCGACCGTTCCGGAGGGCCTCCAGGACGTCCTCTCCCAGGTCGTAATTGGCGCTGATGGCCAGGTCCTTTAATGCTTCGGTGATTTGCTCTGCCGGTATGACGCGCATGCTCATGCTCCCCTGCGTGATGGCGGTTCGATACGGCCCGAGAGGGCCGGGGAGGGCGTGAACTCAAACATCTGCAGACCGGTGGCGGTAGTCAACCGCATTGACCGGGGATGAACGCTTTGGGAGATCGGTTTGCGCCATGACTTGCACAACGGAACCGGGATGGATAGCCTGATAACCGTTTCGTAACGGCCACACGGGAGTGACATGGTTCCACAGAACGGCAGCGCATGAACGACTCCGACCTCACGTTCTTCCTCCGACCCCGCTCGGTGATGGTGGTGGGCGCCTCCACCCGGCCGGAGACCCTCGGCGGGAAGATCTTCAGCAACCTGCTCCAGTCGGGATTCGGCGGTGACATCTATCCGGTCAACCCGAAGTCGCCCGAGGTGCAGGGTGTTACGGCGTACCCTTCGATCGAAAAGGTCCCCGGACCGGTCGACCTGGCCGTGCTGGTGGTTCCGCGTGATGCCGTCCTGCCGGCGCTGGAGGCGTGCGGTGAATTGCCGGTGAAGGCCGTGGCAGTGATCTCGGCCGGATTCAGCGAGACTGGTGAAGAGGGAGCCGCGCTCGAACAGAGTCTCGTGGAAACGGCCGACAGGTGCGGCTTGAGGCTTCTCGGCCCCAACTGCATGGGGGTATTCAACACCGATCCGGCAGTGTCGGTCGACGCCACCTTCAATCCGGTCTCGGTCATACCCGGCGGAGTCGGTCTGGTGAGTCAGAGTGGCGCGCTGGGATGCGCCATCCTGGGGCTGGCGGCCGGGATCGATCTCGGTTTCTCCTCCAGTGGAGGACGCGCTCAGGTTCTGGGAGACCGACCCGCTGACCAGGGTGGTGACCTGCTACCTCGAGTCGATCGGTAATGTGGCCTCTTTCGCGGACGCGGCCCGACGCCTGTCAGATGAGAAACCGGTGATCGCGGTCAAGGCCGCCAGGTCGGATGATGGCCTCCGGGCCGCCTCCTCGCACACCGGGGCGCTGGCCACCGACGAACGCGCCATCGAGGCGCTCTTCCGGCAGAGCGGGGTGCTCCGGGCGGCGTCGATCCAGGAAATGTGCGATTGGGCGGCCGCCTTCGAGGCGTGCCCGTTGCCGAAGGGCAGAGGGGTGGCCATCATCACCAACGCCGGCGGACCGGCCATCCTGGCGGTGGACGCCTGTTCCGACGTCGGCCTCGATCTGCCCGTCCTCTCCCGGATGATACAGGAAGAATTGCGTGGCCTCCTCCCGCCCGAAGCGGCGGTCGGCAACCCGGTGGACATGATCGCCTCGGCCACGGCGCTGGATTACCGCCGGACAATGGAGATCGTCGCCGAAGATCCCGGGGTAGACATGATCCTCGTCCTGAACGTGACTCCGCCGATCGGTTCAGGATCGCTCGAGGTGCTCAAGGCAATATCCAGCACCGGAGTGGCCCGGTCGATGCCGGTGGTGAGCGCCTTTCTGGCAGTCGATACCTTCTATCCCCAGGTCACGACAGTGGCGGGAGCCCCGCCGGTCTACCGCTTCCCTGAACCGGCGGTGGGCGCCCTCTCAGCGCTGGTCCGCTATTCAGAGGTGCGGGCCTTCACCGACGGTTCCTTTGCCGATCTCGAGGTGCAGAAAGAGAAGACGGCCGCGCTCCTCGATCGGTTCAGCAGTGAGGGGGGGCAGGGGGAAGGGGGACTCATGCCGCACGATCCGGCCTCGGAAATACTGGCCGCGTACGGTATACCCCTCCCGGTCGGCGAGACGGTCACCGGTCCCGAGGAGGCTGCGGCGGCCGCTGACCGGATCGGGGGTCCGGTGGCGCTGAAGGCCAGTGTGCCCGGTCTGATGCACAAGGCCGAGGTGGGCGGGGTAGTGACCGGACTGCGTCCGGCGGAGGTAGCCCCGGCCGCCCGGGCCATGGAAGAATCGGTCACGGCAGCCGGACATATCCTCGACGGTTTCGTCGTCCAGGAAATGATTACCGGTGGGATAGAACTCATCGCCAGTGCAGGACGTGATCCGATCCTCGGCACTCAGCTCATGGTTGGACTCGGTGGTTATTTCACTGAGGCACTCGATGATGTACAGTTAGGACTACTACCGATCGGGCCAGCCGGCGTTGAGCGGATGCTCCGCTCGCTGCGGGGCTGGCCGGTGCTGGAGGGAAGCGCCAGGGGCGCGGGGGCTGACCTTCCCGCCCTGGTCGAACTGCTGGGGAGGCTCGCTCTGTTGGCCGAACATCATCCCCGGATCGTCGAGATCGAAATGAATCCGGTTATCTGTCTGCCGGAACCGAACGGCTGCCGGGTCGTGGATATTGTCATGCGGACAGGCTCTTCGGTTGACGGAGACAACGATGGCAGGTAAGGATGAAGCGATGAGCACCGGATATACACAGACCATCTGGGACCTCACCGAGCTGCTCGCTTCGGAGGAAGAGGATCACATCCTGGCCCGCCTGGGTGAACTCGAGGCGGCGGTGAGTGCCTTCGAAGAACGGCGGAGGGTCCTTGAGGGTGGTCCCGACCGGGAAGAACTGCCCGAGATCGTCCGGGAGTACGAACTCCTCATGGAACAGATGCATGCCCTCTCGGCCTACGGCTCGCTCCGTTTCTCCGAGGACACCCAGTCACCGATCGCGATCACTTTGCGCAACCGTTTCCGGCACGCCCTGACCGGATTCGGTAACCGGATCATCTTCTTCTCCCTCTGGTGGAAGAGCCTCGATGACGCCGCCGTTGAGGCGCTGCTGCCCGATGAAGCGGAGCATCCTGACTACTGTCACTACCTGAGGGACCTCCGCCGGTTCACCCCCTTCACCCTCGATGAGCAGCGCGAACAGATCATCAACCTGAAGGACTCCAACGGCATCAGCGCTCTTCTCACCGTCTATTCGATGCTCGTGAACCGGCTGGAATTCAGCATCGAGGTGAATGGAGACAAAAAGATCTGCACCAGGGATGGCCTGATGAAATATGTCCGCTCCTCGCGGTCGGGGATCAGGGAGGCTGCCTACCGGGAACTCCACCGGGTCTATCGTGATGAGGAGCAGATCCTGGCGCAGATATATGTCAACCGGGTGCGCGACTGGCACTCGGAGAACCTGGATATACGCGGCTTCTCTGCGCCGATCGAAGTGCGCAACCTCGCCAACGACATTCCCGACACCGCCGTCGAGATACTGCTCGAGACCTCGCGCCGGAACGCCG
>JALGWK010000273.1 GCA_025774205.1 bacterium | reverse complement strand
AGTGATTCCGGTGGGCTTTCTCCAGATATCTCTCGGGCTTCGATCACGAGGAGAGCCCGGAGTATCCCCTGCAGTTTACCGGGTGATCCGGTAGGCAATGATCTGCGGTATCCCCTCCGGGTCTGTCTCAGCCACGTAGAGCCGGTCGTCGACGAACTGAAGGTAGCTCGGGACCTTCACTCCCTCGATCACGATCCGCTGCAGGAACCGGCCCCGCTCGTCGTAGAGGTCGAACTGGTTGCCGTCGAATGAATTCGGCAGGCCGACCTGGACCCAGACCAAACCCTCGGGATCGCAGTAGGGGTAGCCGAGGAAGGCCCGGTTCGGATCGGGTTGGTAATCGAAATCGGAACCCTCCGGCAACTGCCCGCTGACCATCTGCTCCATGATGCCGAGAACAAGCTCCCGCTCCTCTTCGATATCTTCTTCGGTCTTCCGCATCACCGGGACATCTTTCTCGACCACCATGCTGAGGGTCCCGTCCGTATTCCAGACGTTCAGCCGATAGACGTCGCTCCGTGCGCGGCACTGCCAGACCCTCCCCTCGTGGTCCTGGGCAAAGAGAGGCGCGAATTCCACAAATTTCCCCATCTGCATGTCGAGGTAATCGATCTCGACAGTTGACTTCGAGAGCGTGTTCAGAGTGTCACCGTCGGCGTCGAATCGGCGCAGCAGGAAATCCATCTCGAGCATGCTTCCGCCCAGACTCCTGGTTTCAGTATGAAGTCCCATGAACCCGTCTGCGGTCGTCTGGACGTTGAGCGGCGGTATCATATTGAAGGGAATGTTCTTCACAAACTCGCCTTCGGGAGTGAAGATCACGATCCGGATCGAAGTGCGGCTCGGGACCCATAGGTTCCCGTCAGGTCCGAAACTGATCCCCTGGGCGAAGGAGAGTTCACCCGGCCCCTGACCCGGCCGGCCGATGGTGCGAAAGTAGCGACCCTCAGCGTCGTAGGCCTTGATGATGTCCTCACCCATGAGCTGGACGTAGGTACGGTGGTCGTCGCCGGTCGCGATACCGCCTATGTAGGAGAAGAGGTACTCGTCACCTGCCTGCTCGTCTTGGCCGATGCGGAAGAGTTCCTCGAACCCGATCTCCAGGTTCGGACGCAGGGGTTGATCGGGATTCGTGACGTGGAGGACTCCGTCGATCTCCTCCATGGTCACGTTCGAACTGCCACAGGCAGTTGCCGAAACGAGCAGGAGTGCGACTGCCAGCGTCTTGAGAGCGGGGCTGCTTTTCACTGATGACAACATGGTCTTCTCCAGAGTGTGACTGTTGAGATCTGAACGACGGATCCCTGCATGAGTGTTCAATGATCTGCGATTCATTGCCGCACCACCCAGGTCCCCGCCAGCCGGTCGTGCAGGCCGCGGTGGGGGTGTAGAGCGGCATGGAACGCGGCGCCGAGCCAGAGTAGTAGAACTGCCAGGGTGGATAGAGCAGTTACTGTGCTCCCGGGCCACCCGGTCAGCAGAACGACGATCGAGACCGGGACCAGCAGCGGCAGCCAGACGATCGCCCAGCGGATCATCAACCTCGGGATATCGGCACGTTCTCCACTGATGTCGACCACAGCCAGCCTGAATATGGAGTGACCGCTGGTGGTACGGAGCGGCACCTCCAGGAGTTGTATCAGGGCGCTGCCGACCAGTACGAACATGGCCGTAGACAGGGCCAGCATCCCGGCGGAGTCCCCGGTGATTCCATAGAGCCAATCCGCTCCCTGGCGGGTTCCGACGAAGATCATGATTCCGGTGTAGAGGGGGATCATGAAGATCGAGCCGGCCCGGATACCCCGGCTTACCTCAGCGGGACGATCGAGGAGCCCGCGCAGGGTACCGGTGAGGAAGCTGAGCTTCTCGAACTTCCGGTCCTTGAGATTCCGCAGCACCGGCCTGGCATGAAGGGGCAGACCGGTCGATTCCACGAACGCGGCGATAGTGTCGAGGAACCGCTGCTGACCGGTAAGGTCTCCGACAGGGATGCGGTCGGAACCGGCGGTCGGGGCACCGGGCCACGGTACGTCGAGCAGGACAACGTTCCCCTGCGCGGTAACCCAGACATGATCGAGGCTCAGCTCGGCAGGCAGGGTTTCATCTCCTGTAGCGGACCACAGCTCTGACGCCAGGTCGTGGAGCAGATGGCGCAGAGTCTCCCATGGCACCTGCTGCCCATCATCGACCAGACTGGAGAACGGCACTCCCTGGACCGCTTCATAGGCATCCCAGGTGACTTCGGCGGCCTCTACCTTCTGCAGCCAGCGCAGACGGCCCTGGCGGGCAACGTCGCGTCGAGCCAGGGAAGGCACCGATGATGTCCGCCGCAGCAGCCAGACCCGACGGCGCAGTACCGGATCGATGGCGGCGATCCATTCTCCGGGGATGATCTCGTCGGTGATCAGGTAAGGTCCGAGTGCCTCGGCGTTCTCGGCGGGATCCTCCGGCTTGACCACCGGCTCGAGTGACGGTCGCGCGAGACCTTTCTGCTTCACGACTACCCTCGTTCCGCTGACGAGGTCCCAGAGGGTGGCGAACCCGTTCTCACGGCGCGCGGTCAGGTTGAACAGTACCGGGATCATGGGGCAGAGGCCGGTGGCGACCGAGAAGATCACGATCTCGGGCGTCGTCATGTCATCGATCCGCGTTGAGGAGATCGTCGCCAGCAGAAGGGGCATCCGGATGCCCTCGATGGTCAGGACGGGAACGAGGATCCTGGTCAGCGCCCGACCGATTCCCGGTGGCCGGCCGTCGGTACGGACGACGCGCAAGCCCTTGAACCGCTTGCCGAAGCCGCCGCCCCAGATGCCTTCAGCGAGAGTGAAGTACAGGAGTCCACAGCCGAGGAACGTCAGATAATAGACCGCCGACGGCAGGGTACGCTCCATGATGAACCGTAGATGGAACTGCTCGTTGCCGACCGCGAGCATGAGGATCACGTAGGGGACAGCCGCGGTCCGGACCTTCAGTGACGCCGGCTCCGGTTCCCGGGAGCTGAACGGCAGCAGCGCGTTGCGCAGGGTCATGTAGTCGGCGTAGCGCCCGTCCGGTTCCTTGGCGAGGCAGCGGGTCACCACCCGCTCGAGCTCGGGTGGCACGTCCTCCCGCAATCCGGTCAGCGGTTCCGGGGTGTTGTTGATGGCGTTGGCGACGATCTGTACCACGTTCTCCCCCTCGAAGGGAGCCCGGCCGGTGAGCAGGGTGAAGAGCGTCGCTCCGACCGAGTAGATGTCGGCTCGCAGATCGGCGGTATCACCACGTAGCTGTTCGGGCGGCGCATAGGCCGGAGTGCCCATGATCTGGCCGGAGACCGTGATGAAGGTGTCGTACCTGGCCATGGTGGAGACAGAGAGACCGAAGTCGCCCACCTTCACCGACCCGTCGGGGCTGACGAAGCAGTTGGAGGGCTTGATGTCACGGTGCAGCACCCCGCCCGCGAAGGCGGCTTCGAGACCAGTGATGACGTCGAGGATCGAGTCAACCGCCTCGGTTACCGGGAGCGGGCCGCGTTTCTTGAGCTTGTCCTTGAGGGTGCCGCTGCCGGCGATCTCCATCGTGATCACCGGGAGGCCATCGATCTCTTCACTGCCGAAGATGTAGAGACTGTTCGGATGGTTGACACCCGCGGCGAGACGACCCTCACGAAGGAATCTCTGTCGCAGTTCAGGTGAATCTAGCTGCTGCCCCAACATCTTCAGGGCAACGCGGCGACCGGTGGCGATCTCTTCCGCTTCGTAGACTGTCCCCATGCCGCCGCGCCCGAGCAGTCCGAGCAGACGATAGCTACCGAATGCACAGGGGAATTCCGTTGGCTCGTCGCGTGACAGTGATTCCCCCGACGTCAGCGAGACTGTCTCGGCTGCGCCGCCCGTCACCTCCAGCGCGCCTGCCATGAGGCAGGCTGGGCAGAGTTCTTCGGTCGATCTCGCGGGAACGACCGCTCCGCAGCGCTGGCATGTATTCGTATCCGGGGTATTCATGGATCGATCTCCAGTGTGGGTGTCATCTACCTATACCTGAAGGAAACCCACCGGAAGGTTACAGATATAATCACTGCCTCCGCAGGACCTCGACCAGATAGCGCATCTCATCATCAAGGTCCGCTTCACTGCTGACCGTCTCCGCGATGGCGGCCCGCAACAGCTCACGGTACCGTTTCCGCAGCCGGTGTATGGCTACCTTGACCGCGTCTTCGCTCATGTCCAATTGTAGCGCTATCTCTTCCCGGGTCGATCCGTCTTCCCCGGTAAGGCTGCTCTTGAGCGCCTCGAAGTGATCGCTCTTGCCTGCCGTTGTCATCTCCTCGCGCAGGGCCTGCAGGGCCCCGGTGACGGTTTCAAGGGCCCATTCGCGATCGAAGAGGTGTTCGGGATTATCCGCCTGATCCGACGCTTCGGCATATCGGGTCTCCGGATCGAACGCATCCCATTCGACGAACTGCACCTGCCCACCGCGTTTCTGCGTCCGGGCCTTGTGCCATTCATTGGCCAGGAAATGCTTCATCGCGCCCAGCAGGTAGGACCGGAACCGGCCGCGCTCCCGGTCCGCGGTCGCGAAGCCGCCCTTTTCGATGATCCGCGTGAAGAAGGCCTGGGTGAGGTCCTGGGCGTCGGCCGCTGAATACCCACGGCTTCGCACAAAGGCATAGAGGGGATACCAGTA
>JALGWK010000272.1 GCA_025774205.1 bacterium | reverse complement strand
AAGCCAATCATTCCGAACAGGCAGTAGAGGCGTTCAAGCGTCTCAGGGAGAATGATCCCGAGTTCCCCGATCTGGATGAATTCCTCGACCAGGCGATGCAACTGTCGAAACAGTAGCTGGACCAGCGACAGCAAGCCGCACACGACATAAAGACTGACCAAAGTCTTGAACCCGTAACACCGAAGGAACCACCGACACTTATTGTATAACACTGAACAGTTCATTCATCCCCGATAGAGGAAGGACCGCAAAGGACATGTCGTCATTACACCAGTCTGTGACATCGTGGCACCGTGGGGCAGGGAAGGGTCGATTGGTGGCCGGTTTCGTTCTGCTTCTATTCCTCCCGCTCATCCAGCCCCTCGCTGTTTTCGGCCAGGGTGAGACCGAAGCGGGTGACCTGCAGAGACTGCGGATCTTCCTCGACAAGACCGACCGGATGCTGAGCGAGGACTACATCCGGACCGAGATCGATTTCGTGGACTGGGTTCGGGACCGGACAGATGCCAACGTCCACATAATCCTGACCACCCAGTCGGCGGGCGGCGGGGGCAAGGCCTACACCCTCGATTTCATCGGTCAGAACGGTTTCCAGGACCGGAAAGATTCCCTGGTCCACACCTCGAGCCAGACCGATACAGCCGATGAGACCAGGGAGGCGGTCGTCCGCCTGATGAAGATCGGGCTGGCGCCCTATATCGCCCGCACCAACAGCGCCGGGAACCTGGACCTGATTTACCGGGAGGGTGGAGCCTTGGAGCGTGCGGCTCTGCCGGAGGTCGATCCGTGGGATTTCTGGCTCTTCCGGGCCAGTTTGAGCGGGAACATCGAGGGGGAGAAGACCAACAAGCAGGAATCGGTCAACGGTTCCTTCTCGGCCCGCCGGATCACCTCTGAGTGGAAGATCGAACTGGAATCACGGGGTGATTACAGCGAGCGGATCTACGAGCTGACCACCTACACCAGCAAGAATTACACCTCCAGTGTCAACATGAGCGCCAATATCGTGAAGAGTCTGGGTGAACACTGGGGGGTCGGTGGTCGGGCTGCGCTGAGTTCCTCGACCCGACTCAATCAGGACCGGGTGATCGCCGCGGGGCCCGCGCTGGAGTACAGCATCTTTCCCTACAGCGAATTCACTCGCCGCCAGGTGACACTCCAGTACCGGCTGAATGTCTCGGATTTCAGGTACATCGAGGAGACTCTCTACGGTGCATCCACCGAGACGCTCTTCAACCAGTCACTCCGGATCGGAGTGCAGGTCACTCAGCCGTGGGGATGGGTCCGGGGTTCGATCGAGGCGGCTCACTTCTTCCACGATCCGGGGAAGTACCATTTCAGTGCCTCCGCCTGGACTGATATCCGACTTTTCCGGGGATTCTCCTTCAACGTCAATGGCAAGTATTCCCGGGTTTACGACCAGCTCTACCTGGCCGGCGGCGGTTCTTCCGACGAAGATATCCTGTTGCGGTTGAAGAAGCTCCAGTCGGCCTATGAATACGAGATACGGATCGGCTTCAGCTTTACCTTCGGCTCGATCTTCAACAGCGCCATTAATCCCCGCCTGCAGCGCGGGGGGGGCGGGATGGACCGGTACCGGCGCTGAGTGTAGTCGACATGGCGGATACTTCGTTGATCCGCGGCAGGTTCAGGGAGCGTTCCTCCGGAGCGCTCCCTTGATTTTTATCACCCAGGCGTGTTCACAGGGCAGGTCGGCGGGGGTGATACCGGGCGGGCTGATCGAGAACCCGCCGCGTCGCGGCGACCACTCCAGCTGACCGGACACTCCCAGCATCGAAACGGCGGTTACGTCACCGGCCGTGATCCCCTCGACCATGATCTCATCAGTGGGCCAGCGGGTGGTAATGAGGAACAGATCGTCGCCTCTGGCGGTGAAGAAGAAGATATCCTCTGTCTCCTCCTCCTCCGCCTCCTCCTCCACGGTTCTGGAATGGTCCCCGTCCCCATCCATTGAAAACGATCCCTCCCGATGCCAGGAGGTGGACCCATAGATCGCTTCCCCGTTCACCTCAAGCCACTGACCAATGTCGAGCAGCCGCTGCTGCATGATGACCGGAATCCGGCCATCAGCGGTCGGCCCCACGTTCAGCAGGAGGTTGCCGCCGCGGCTGGCGATGTCGATCAGTTCCCTGATGAGCTCGGCCGAGGTGCTGTAGTCGTCGATGTTCTCGGCCCGGTTGAACCCGTAGGAGCCGCCGATCCCCCGGCTCTCTTCCCACGGGTGGTCGGGACCGACTTCCGCGTCAGCGTATTCACTGGAGAAGTAGTCCCCGTGAGCGCCGGGCATTCCATTCGCCCACCGGTCGTTCACAACCACTTCGTGGCGGTTCGGGGCCTCGTTGTAGAGCCAGGCGAGGAACTCCTTCGTCTGCCAGTACTCCTCGCTGCCGTCCCATTCGCCGGCATCGGAGAAGATCAGAGAGGGCTGGTAGAGCGTGACCAGTTCCCTCAACTGGGGGAGGAGGTGCTCATCCACGTACCGGTCCTCCGGGATCCGGTATTTCTCCACCAGTCCGAGATCGATGTAGTACCCCGTATCGGTCCGATGGGTCCACGTGCTCTCCCACTCGATGATGGAGTAGTAGAGACCATACCGCAGTCCCGCCCTACGGACGGCGTCCGCAAGATCGCCGACCAGGTCACGTCGGGGACCGGAATCACCACTGTTCCAGCCTTTCTTGAAGGGGCTCTTTGTCGGCCAGAGAGAGAAGCCGTCGTGATGCTTGCTGGTGAGGACGACATATTTCGCGCCGGAGCGCTTGAAAAGGTCGGCCCACAGATCGGGATCGAAGAGCTCAGCCCTGAAGAGGGGAGCGAAATCGCGGTACTCGAAATCTTCACCGTAATTCGCCACGTGGAACTCATGCCCGCCGTTCTCGTGGTCGTTGATCACCCGGGCGTAATACCACTCGGCATACGAGGCATAGAGACCGTCGGAGAGCGGCCGGTAGGCAGGGACCGAATAGACCCCCCAGTGGATGAAGATCCCGAACTTCGCCTCGTTGAACCACTCCGGAATCGGCCGGGAATCGATAGATTCCCAGGTCGGTTTGTAGTGCTGGGCTGTCGCAGGTCGGCAG
>JALGWK010000271.1 GCA_025774205.1 bacterium | reverse complement strand
TCCGCCTCCCTTCCCTCCGACCGGCCCTCCGATGGACTGCTGACCAGGCCCGAGCTGCAGCGCGTCGTGGACCTGCAGACCGCTCGGGATGGAGCAGCCCTGGTCGAATATCTGGGTGATGATGATCCCGCCGTACGTGCCCGGGCGGCCTTCGCTCTCGGTTCGGTCCAGCATCCCTCCACCTCGCGCGACCTTCGCGTTCTGCTTGAAGACCGGAACCGGCGCGTGCGGGCCGATGCCATCTTCGCGATCGGTCAGATTGATGCAGACTCATTTTTCGCTGAACAGGTTCTGCTCGAGAGGTTCGTGCCCGAACGGGACCTGATCGTCCGTCGGCGGTACCTGGAGACATTCGGAAAGATCGGCGGTTACTCCATCCTGCGAACGCTCATCACGATGGACCTTGAGAGCGCTCTCGCTCCCGACCTCGCGCTCTCGATTGCCAGGTTCGGCATGAGGGGCATCCACCTTGACGAGGCGGTAGCGGTCCTGGCCGGATACCTCCGGTCGCGCGATCCGCTCATCCGCCGGAACGCGGCGTATTACTTCGGCCGGATGGCCGACACCGATCCGTGGAGCAGCGTTGCCGGTGAAGTACGGGAGGCTCTCGACTCCTACGGGCCGGACGATGAGGCAGCGATGCAACTCGTCCTCGGTCTGGGCCGACTGGAGGATCCGGTCGACGCCGAACGACTGGTCGGGCGTCTTGAAGAGGCGAGTGACTGGCGGGTGAGAGCGAACGCCGGTCGGGCGCTCGCTGGTATCGCTTCCGATGATCCGGTTCGCGCAGCCCTCCTCACCGCCCTCGATGATCCGTCGCTCCACGTGTCGATATACTGCGCCGGTTCCCTGACCGGGATCGATGACCTCAGGCGGGGTGAACTGGACCGGATAGAACAGTGGATCGCTGAAAATCAGGGATCGTGGCAGACGGTGGTGGCCCTCCTGCCGGTGCTTGCCGGTACCGGGGAAGGGGAGTTTGTGATCGAATGGATAGAGACGCTCCCGGAGGATCAGGTACTTCTGCGCAGTCGGGGACTCACGGCGCTCGCCATGGTGCCGGGTGACCGGGTGTTCGGTTTCCTCGCTGAGGCCGCACGTTCGGAAGACGCGGGGACTGCCGCTTCCGGGATCGAAGCGCTCTCCCGTCGCTGGCGGCGTGAACGTCGGGGCGGGGCCGATCCCCGTCCGTATTACGCTCTCTTCTCCCAGGCCCTCACACGACGCGATCTCGCCACCGCCTTCGCCGCGGCGCCATCCCTGGCCGATTCTCTCTTCCGGCCGCTCGGAGCGGTCACCCTGCTCATCGATACATACGGGTTGATGGAGGTTCCCGCCGATGTCGAACCGATGACCGCCATCCTGAACACCCTCGGTCGGGCAGGGGGTGATCGGGTCGAACAGTTCCTTCGGGGGGTGGCGCTCGATCCCTCCCATCCGGTACTCGGGAGGGCAGCCGTGGAAGCGCTCGAGGAGATGGGAATCGAGGGCGTTACCACACCAACGGTCCCGGATGAGGCAGCACCGGTGATTACTGTTGAGGCCGCGCCGCCACGGATCGACTGGGAGTATCTCTCCGGGAAGGGCGCGACCCCGCAGATGGTGCTGGAGACTGAAAAGGGAGAAGTGGTTATCCGGTTCCTGACCGAAGAGGCTCCCCTGACGGTGCAGACGATCCTCCGTTTCGCTGAGGAGGGGGTATACGACGGCGTCGCCTTCCACCGGGTGGTGCCGAACTTCGTCATCCAGGGGGGGGATTTCGAGCGGCAGGATGGAATGGGCGGCCCGGGATTCGTCATCAGGAGCGAATTCACGAGGATCCCGTACGAGCGAGGTGTCATCGGCATGGCCAGCGCCGGCAAGGACACAGAGGGCTCACAGTTCTTCATCACCCACAGCATGCAGCCCCATCTCGACGGCCGGTATACCGCCTTCGGTCATGTTGTCTCGGGAATGGATGTTGTAGATTCGATTCTGGAAGGGGATCGTGTTGTGAGAGCAACGGTACGCCCCTGATCAGTCCCGAAACGGGCCGGGCATAGACTGGACGCCCGAGAGAGAGGAGATCGAGCGATGTCTATCCGGAGAAAACACCTGTGGCTCCCGATCGTGGCGATGCCGCTCATTCTCGGCTGCCAGACGCGGAGCGGGGAGGGTGAGGAGATGATGAGCATCAGGGATCGACTGGAGCAGTACACCACCTTCAGTCTTACGACCGACCTGAGCGTCCTCTCTGACGCCCAGCGGGAGATGATCCCCCTGTTGATTCAGGCGGCTGAGGAGATGGACGAGATTTTCTGGATGCAGGCCTGGGGGGACAAACAGGAAGTACTCCAGGACACCGATCGGAGGACAGCCGAGTATCTGGGGATCAACTACGGACCATGGGACCGGATAGAGGATGACGAACCCTTTCTGGAAGGCTTCGGACCGAAACCACCCGGCGCGAATTTCTATCCCGAAGATATGACAAAGGAAGAACTCGAGACGGCAGCGGTGACAGATCCCGCGCTGAAGAGCCTCTACACAGTCGTTCGCAGACAGACCGACGGAGAGCTGGAAGCCGTACCGTACCACATCGCCTACGGGGAGCACACCGAACGCGCAGTCGAACTCCTCCGCGCTGCGGCCCGGCTGGCTGAGGACCCGGGCTTTAAACGATACCTGGAACTGCGGGCCGAGGCGCTCCTCACCGATGAGTACCAGGCGAGTGATTTCGCCTGGATGGAGATGAAGGACAACCTGATTGAGCTGGTGATCGGCCCCATTGAGACCTACGAGGACCAGCTCTTCGGCGCCAAGGCGGCCCACGAGTGCTTTGTCCTCATCAAGGACATGGAGTGGAGCGGGAGGCTCGCCCGCTATACGGCTCTGCTGCCCGATCTTCAGCGAGCCCTCCCGGTACCCGACCGCTATCGGCAGGAGACCCCGGGGAGCGAATCGGACCTGAACGCCTACGACGCCATCTACTATGCCGGAGACGCCAACGCCGGTTCGAAGACGATCGCAATCAACCTGCCGAACGATCCCGTGGTCCAGCTCGAGAAGGGCGCCCGGCGCCTGCAGCTGAAGAACGCCATGCAGGCGAAGTTCGACATGATCCTGGA
>JALGWK010000270.1 GCA_025774205.1 bacterium | reverse complement strand
TTCCTCGCGGAACTGAAGGATGCCCATGATCTGGCCCGGGGGCTCGGTGTACATGTCACGGAGATCACCGGCACCAGGCTGCCGATCCAGGTGGTCTCGACCGGCATGCCGCAACTGATGGTCCCGATGCAGTCACTGGCAGCCGTCCAGAGACTCGACGCCAACGAGATGTCCCTCTCTTTCCTGAACAGGGTCCTGCAGAGTCTCGGCTCGAACTTCATCATGGTCTTCACGACCGAGACCGGACGGCCGGACGTGACCACTCACGTACGGGGATTCGGCCATTTCGTCGGTATCCCGGAAGACCCGGTGACCGGCAACGCCAACGGCGCGCTGGGCGCCTATCTCGTCCGAAACGGCGTGATACCTCTGAATGATCCGACCATCAGGTATATCAGTGAACAGGGGAGCGAGGTCCAGCGACCCGGCACCGTCATCGTCGAGGTGGAGGTCGTCCAGGTGATCCGGGGAACCTTTATGATCTGACCGGGCGGGCTGGTCAGACGCTACTCCAGCTGACCGGACTCACTGATCACGGCCAGCGCGTCCTTCAGGATCGGCAGGACCAGCCGGTCTTTCTCCCGACCGACAGCCTCCTTGCTGACGATGATCCGTTCCAGCGGAAGAACCCGGACCTTGAACCGGCCGAGTCGGACCTTCACGGTCCGGTCAGACTCCTCTTCAAAGGTTCCGAGACCGTGCATGCGGGTAACGATAGCGAAGAGCTTCACAGCTTCTCCGGCAAACCTGGGCGGTTTCTCTCCGCTCGGAGGGATATAGGTCCCGAACACCTTTCGTAACGCTCTCCCGATCCCCGGATCGGACGGGTCCCTGAACCACAGATCGACATCCCGGGTGACTACCGGGGCACCCTGCAGGGTCGCGGCCGAAAGGCCCACGATCATGAAGTCGACCCCCTCCCGGTTCAGTTCGCCGAGAAAAACGATCTCCCTGTCACTGAATATCGTTGTTTCGGGCACGCTGCAGGGCCCTCCTCAGCCGTTCGACCGGTTCTTCCTGAAGCAGGATAAGGGTGTGACGGATGGTCTCGCGGTCTGCTTGCGGATTCCGCAGAGCGATCTCTTCGATCCGTTTCAACAGCGCTCTGTCCTGCTGAGTCGGAGATCCTTCATCGATCAGGAACTCCGAGGGCGGGATCTGCAGGTATTCAGCGATGGCCAGGATCGAACCGGGCAGGACCGACTCGCGCCGGGCGAGGGAATAGAAGGCGTTCCTGCTCACTCCGGCGGCTTCGAGCATGCTTGACAGACTCAGGCCCCGTTCGGAGCACGATTGCTTCAGCTGCTTCAGATCGATCTTCATATATTATATGTACCATTATATGGTACTAGACGCAAGGAGGATCACCGCTCTTCCCGCAATACCCTGACGACGTCGCCCTGGATATCCAGCACCCGTACCTGATTGCTCCCGTAATGGGCCGCCATCCCGACGTCTATACACCAGATCCTGCCATCGCAGTAGGAGGTGACGCCGCCATCCTGGATCGTGTGCCCGAGGATGATCCGATCCACATCCAGACGGTCCAGTACCTCCGTGAGCATCTCTGTTTCGGTCGAGTCGATCCCGTCGGAGAAGTGCCTGCTCCAGATCGGGCTCCTGCCACCCCGGCTCCACCCGGGACGGGGGATCTCATCCCTCAGCCAGGCGCGTATCTCCGAGTTGATCCGTTCCAATCCGTAGTCGACATGTTCGGGCAGGATACCGCCATGGACGAACAGGTTCTTCCCGACGATGACGGCCGTGTTCCTCTCGGCCAGGATCTGTGCCCACGGTCCACCGGGACGGAAGGCTGCTCCTCTGGCGCGCCTCTCCGGCGGCAGAGCCATGACCAGGGAATCGGCAGTATCGATCGTCACCAGATCTTCGAAGTCGCGGAATCCCTCCTCGGTGACGTACCTGAAATCGAACGCCACATTGATCAGTTCATGATTGCCGTTCAGGACGTGGAGGGCACCACCGGCTTCTCCGGCTTCGACGCTCAGCCGGGAAAGGAGCGCCGTGATCTCCGGTTCATCCCCTCCCCTGTCCAGCTGATCCCCGGTCTGCACAACCACCAGCCTGCCGCCGATCCAGCGGTCCTCTTCATCGATGGCGCCGGCCAGGCGGAGCGCCCGCCGGGTGGCCCCCAGATCGGCGTGCAGATCGCCGATCGCCACGACCCGTTGAGCAGCCGGAAAACGGGTGGGGATCTCCCCGACAGGACCCGCATCACGGGAGCATCCTGCCGTCAGCAACAGGGACAGAAGGGGCAGCAGCAGAAACATCAGGGCGACGCGACTCAGTCCGGGTCGATCCCTGCGGGGGATGTTCAATTCGGTATCCTTTCAGTCCGGGCGGCCAGGAGCCGTTCAATGATACCGCGGAACTCGCGCCAGCTGGTCGACCTGTTCGGCGGCACCGCAGTCTTATGCGCGATCACCATGTCGAGGGAGGGAATGACAATAATCCACTGGCCGTAGATACCCTGCGCCCTGTATCCACCTATGAGGTCTTCTTCCACCTCGGGTCCGTCCCACACCCACCACATGCAGCCGTAGCCGAACTCCCCGTCCCGCCTCGAATCGGGATGTATCTCTTCAGACGGGGTGACCACGCCCGAGATAGTATGGGTCCACTCCCGGGGAACGAGCTGGCGGCCGTTCCAGTTCCCCTCCCGGAGCATGAGGTAGCCTACCCGGGCCATATCGCGGGTGGAGAGGTGCATATGGTAGGCGGGGTAACGCGACCGGCTCATGTCGCCGGCTTTCCGGTGTCGGCGCCGCTCGAAGTCGCGGGCTCCGACCGGCTCCATGATATCGGTCTGAAGGGCGTCGAAGATATCCACCCCGCTCATCAATTCAAAGGCGGCCCCGGCGGCGTTGAAATCCCAGTTGCTGTAGAGCAAGTAGGTACCCGGTTCCTGCGAACCCCGGGGCGGCGCATCGGCCAGGTTGTCTCCGGGGTTGGAGGCCGGGTGGTAAACCCCGGAACGGGCGGTGATGAGGTCCCAGACCTTCGCCCGCAGTTCGATCGGCAGGAGTCCGCCGACATCATCCATCCCGAGGTCTTCGAGGGTCTTCTGAAGATCGATGGCACCGCTCTCGACGTAGTTCCCGTAGAGCATGGCCAGGATCGACTTCCGGACCGAAGCGATGTAGCTCACCCGTTCCACATCACCATGCTCGAAGAGGACCCGTCCGCCCACGATCACCATCACGGCGGTCGTGTTCAGCCCGTCGACATAAGGATGGATCGCGTCCAGTCGGGCAGGGTCATAGCCGACCAGGGCGGGATCTTCGATCCGCTCCCACCGTTCGCCGGGGAAGACGTGCTGGGCCGCTGCGGGAACGACGGAGACCGCCAACAGGAGCCCCGAAATGAGCACCAGTGAGAGGTCACAACATCCTCTTCAGAGGGTGATCACTCAACGTTCAGACATTTCATCTCTGCGGCCTACACCTTGTTCTGAGATTGCACCCTACTCCAACTCCCCAACATCCGCCAGAGCCGCGAGGGTGATGATCGCCAGTCGGGCGCAATCATGGAAATACCCGTTGTTGAAAAGCTCGATCCGGTCTCCGGTCGAGTGCCAGTGCGGATTATAGTCATGCCCGTAGTGCTCTTCGATGCCGATGGCTCCGAAACCACGATTCCAGAACGATACGAAATCGGAACCGGTAGTTTCATAGACCGGCAATACCCTCAATCCGATCTGGAGGGCGTTGTTGACGTCAGACACGATCCGTGCCAGCTGGAGTGATGTACCAACCTTCCTCTGGTCGATCTGGACGACCGGATCCCCGTCACTCTCCCAGCCGATCGCATCGACGTTCAGAACTCCCAGAATCATCGCCCCGGAGGCCCTGGCAACCTCGGCATAATGGGCACTTCCCAGAAAACCTGTGGCGATATCCTCCTCCTCATCCCAGAACGCCAGCACGACCGAATAGCCGGTTTCATAACCCGACAGGATCCGGGCGGCTTCGAGGACGACGGCAACACCGCTGGCATTATCATCCGCCCCCGGAGCCAGCGAACTGTCAGGCCTGGAGTCGTAGTGAGCGCAGAGGATGAAGGTTTCACCGGGTATCGTGGAACCGGTAAGCGTCGCCAGGACATTCCGACCAGTCGGGCTGTAGTGCTGGTCACTCACCTCCAGGCCGTATCCCTCCAGACGATTCCGGATGTATTCAGCCGCGAGATGGTTGCCGGGATGGGCGCTGTGACGAGACCGGATGGTAATGGTGGAATCACCAAGCACGATCGGATCCTCACCGCTGAGATCCCTCACGAACTGCAGCAGCGTGTCCTGATCGACCTGCTGGAGAACTTGCACCAGCACAGGATCAGTCAGGTCAACCTGAAGCTGGATCCCCCCGCTGCCGGTAGAACGATCGCAGGCGCAGAGAAGGAGGAGAACGAGCAGGATGACGGAACGGACTGGATTCGAGTTCATCATGGAGCTCTGCCCGGATAATCGAGACCCCGTACTGCCGGTCTGATCCGATAGATGACCGGGAATTCTTCACCGGTCTCCTCATCGTCGTCCCAGAACGCCAGGTGCCCCCAGGTTACCGAAGTTCTCGGAAAAATCATGGGCGGCCACCGGGTATCACCGAGATACTCGCCTTCAGGGCTGAGGATACGCCAGAGAATTCCACCGGCTTCACGTCGGTCAACGCTGCTCTCAGGGATCTCAAGCCAGAAGAAACCGTAATCGTCCACCTTCAGGCTGGTCCAGGAACTCTTCACCTCGGCGATCTGGAGGGCTTCCTTATAGGCCTTCAACCTGTCGACACGGTTCTCCGGAGCCTCGGCGATCTGGCGATCGAAGTCATTGATGATGCGGGCCCGTTCTGCACCGGTAACCCTTTCGGGGGGCATGTCGATCCTGATCCGGCGCACGATCGTGCCTTCGAGATCGTAAAGGGTCAGTTCCGGCTTGTCGCCATCACTCACCACGATCCCCAGGGCCGGTGCATAGACGATGACCGGTCTCGGACTGTACTCGATTGGCACGAGCGCACCCATCGTCCTGCCTGCGGTGGAGAGGCTGACCTGGTACCTGCACAGCAGGCTCGGGGTGGAGACGGTCCAGAGAGTGTCGGACGCCCCATCGGTCACCACCGCCTCGGCCTGCATCGTCCCATCACCTCGGAACCCTTCCCGGTTCAGAAGCACGCGGTGACCGCTCTCTTCCACATACATGCTGCTCGTCATCATGGATCCGAAGGTGCTACCTCCCCGGGGAACGGTCGTGACGTCGAGTAACGTACCGTCGATCCTGAACCGGGTCGTCCGGTCCAGCTGGTTGTCCCAGGCCGAGACGATGCCGTCGCGCACCTCCAGGATATCCACCCAGCGGAACTCACCCGGTCCCTCCCCCTCTCTACCGAA
>JALGWK010000029.1 GCA_025774205.1 bacterium | reverse complement strand
GGCTACCTCGGTGGTCCGGTGCCGATGATCAGCAAGGCGTCGTTCTTCCTGTCGGGTTCAGTCAGCGGTTCGCGTGACTACACCGTCAACAAGGATGACTACACGTACGATCTGTACGTCAACCCTATTGACGAGACCCGTCGCGCGGACATCAACTACTACGACATGCCGGATGACTGGGCGGACTTCGACTACGTCGAAGACAATCCGTACCTCCAGCGTGAAACGGGTAGTGGGTACGACTGGCGTATTTACCCGATCGACATCTACTCGGGCTGGTTGGGGTACGGGTTCAACAACAGCTGGAATGGAACGGTATGGCCAACCTGACCTACAAGCTGACCCCGAGCATGAAGATGACCTTCTCGGGTCAGTTGAACGGTTCCGACCGGACCCCCTTCACGAACGCCTGGCGGTATTCGATGTTCTGGGGGATTCCGAGTGAGATCCAGGACAACAGCGTCTGGGGTACCGATGAGTGGAGCAACAACGATATCTACGCATCGGATCCGTGGTACACTGGTGGTGCTGGCAAGAACATCATCTCCAGCACAGGTCTGACCGACTTCCACAACGAGAAGAACCTCGTTGACATGAAGAACCAGCGGATGGCGTTCGTCTGGACGCACCAGCTCGGTCAGTCCACGTTCTACAGCATCCGCGGGTCGTATTATGACTACAACCGCGCGATGCGGGTGAACCGCTGGGTCAACGACCGGGGCTATGTGCCGCGATATGAGCACCTCTACCCGGCCCCCCCGGCCACCGGCACGCCGGACACTCTCTGGCACTTCGGTGACGCCATGACCCAGGTCATGCTGGAACCGATGCCTTACGCCTCGGGTGACTCACTGGCCAGGACGTTCGGCTACTTCCCGATCGGCGGCGCTGGATTTGGTAGCGACGGGTCTGACCGTTACTACTCGAACGACTACCAGATATCACCAGCCAGGTGACCACGCACCACCAGGTGAAGACGGGCGCGATCTACAACGTCCCGACGATGGACACCTACGACGTGCAGCTGCTCTACCTGACCCCGCCCTACATCACGCAGTACCGTCGTACTCCGTGGGAGCTGGGTCTCTACATCCAGGACAAGGTTGAGTACGACTTCATCATCCTGAACCTGGGTCTGAGGTACGATGCAGCCAACGCCGGCGAGATCCCCTACTGGATCGACCCGCGGAACCCGATCGACGCAGACGGTGAACTCGTAATTGACCCGTCCGATCCGGAGACCGCGCCGATCAAGACCGGTGAGCTTCGCAGCCAGTTCTCACCGCGTATAGGTATCTCGCACCCGATCACCGAACGTTCGGTCATGTACTTCAACTATGGCCACTTCTTCCAGAACCCGATCTACCGTAACCTGTACATCCAGGGCACACTGGAGGACTCCGTACCGCTGATCGGCAACCCGAACATGGAGAACGAGAAGACGGTTTCGTACGAGTTCGGTTACAAGCACCAGTTCACCGAGATCTACGCTCTTGAGCTGACCATGTACGCGAAGGACACTTCCAACATGGTAGGTTCCGAGCGGATCCCGGCGTTCTTCCAGGGTGTCTCGAACCCGTATGACTACACCGTGTTCCTCAACTACGACTACTCGTCATCGAAGGGTATCGACATGTCGCTGATCAAGCGGTACAGCGACTTCTGGAGCACCCGGGTGAACTACTCGTACATGACGACGCAGTCGAACCGCGACGACCCGTGGGCCGGGTACCGCGGTGGTCACGAGCTGGAGACCAGCCCGAAGCGCCCCCGGGTGCTCGGTTGGGACCAGCCGCACCGTTTGAGCTCGTCCGTCAGTATCAGCATCCCGCAGGGCGTGGGTCCGGAGATCTTCGGTATCCGCCCCTTCGAGAGGTTCAACGCGAGCCTGCTTTACTCGGCCGCGGCGGGCAGGCCCTACACTCCGACCACCAAGGAGAAGACGCTCGAGCCCAACTCCGGTCGTCGTCCATGGACGTTCTCGTGGTCGGCGAAGTTCTACCGTGACTTCGAGTCGTTCGGGATGCGGTACAGCATCTTCGCTGACATTCGGAATCTCTTTAACGCGAAGAAGTTACAGTGAGAGCTACGACCGTTCCTGGTACTTCTCCAGGCCGCGGTCGATCGACATCGGGATCCGCGTCTTCTTCTAGAGTCTGAAGAGAAGAGATGCAGGAGAGCAAAGAAATGGGATCACTTCGGAAACGCATGGACAGAGGCATCGGGGGGCTGTTGGCGCAGCCCTCCGACGGCCGCCCGGCTGCGACAGCGGCCGACTCCGTGCCGAATTCCGGATCATCCCGCTACCTGACGTCGATTACGACGCATTTCGGAACGTGAGTGAAGGAGCGGACAATATGGATTATCCACGCTTGCTGAAAATGCTGCGCTGGCCGGTGGCCTTCATGCTGCTGACCTGCATGGCATCTGCGAGCTGGGCACAGGGCCAGCCCGGATGGGCTGAAGAACGGGCGCAGCTGAAGATGACCCTGGAGGATATGGGTCCGACAGCGCTTGCCCGTGACGCGGACGCAACCGATCGCGCCGTGTCGGTTATGGATCTGTCCCAGCTTAAAGTTCACACCTACAACATGGGGATCCAGCTCGGCCGGATTTTCTCTGCCGGCCGCGGCAACTTCCCCAACGCAGATGGTACCCAGAGGTCGTACTGGTTCACTTCCACCGTCGCTTTCGCTGTGGAAGGTGTCGTGGGCACTAGTCACCCGACTGGAATGGTCCACGAAACATCGGACTTCCACAGCCTCTCCAAGATGGACTGGGAGGCAAAGGACGGGGCCCGCGGGATTCAGTTCTCGAATCCACCACAGCTGGAGGGAAGTTACCCGATCTACGCGACGAGCGACCTGCCTGCCACCTGGCCGACGTCCGGCTGGCCCGCACCTGAGAGTGTTGAAGAGGTCTGGGCCGGGACCGACACGTGGTTCAAGTGGGAGAGGGCCGGTGACCGGAACACGTACTGCATCTTCGATGACGCGTACGCCGACCGGGAAAATGACGGCCAGTCGATCCCGCTGGGTATTGAAGTCAAGAAGCGCGCGATCGCTTACTCGGCGCTGAACGTTGTCTACATGCAGTATGAGTTCACGAACACATCGAGCAACAACTACACCGGTGTGTACATCGGACACATCTGCGACAAGGGCAGCCCGAGCAGCAATGACTTCGCAGATGCTACACTCGATTACTTCGAGGAGGACCAGCTACTCTTCTCGGTGGCGTCCAACTTCGACCCAGGGACGGGCAAGCACACTCGCCCGTCGACGAGTGAGCAGCTCGCCTTCGTGGGTCAGATGGTGCTGGAGAGCCCGACGGGCAGTTTCCGTGAGGACAACTACGACCCGGACGACCCGGGTGCGAACTACCTCACGAGTTCTGTCGCCGGCATGCCGATTGAGGACTCGACCGTCTTCAGTCCGGCCAACATCCTGACGCGGGTGGCCCTGATCGACTGGGGTGACCGGGTGCTGAGGGATGAGGCGGCTCTCTACGGCGCGGTCTCCGGTGACATCTCGGTGATGGACTCCAATTATGCCTCGAACATCTGGAAGACCGGACAGAGTGGTACCGGTCAGCCGATCTTGAAGCAGACCAAGGTCGAATACGAGTTGTACAATGGGACTCTGGCCAGTGTTGACCACTTCTACTACACCGCTTCGGGGCCGTTCTCGATGGCTTCAGGCGCGAGCTTCGACTTCGTCGTGGCGTTCGTGGGTGGTCTGACATGGGGCCAGTTCAGAGACGCGGCAGCAGTCGCCAAGCACACGTATAACATCAAGTACGCGGGCCCAGCAGCCCCGCCGGCGCCGGGCGATTTTTCTGCCAACGGCATCACCGCCGGTCCGGGCGGTCGGGAGTACGACCCGCGGATTCACGCCTACCCGATCTACTACGCACCATCGGGTAACATCACCCTGACGTGGAACCTGGCCGGCACGCTTACCACCCCCGACCCCTCCTCGGGTGTCGAGGACGCCGAGGGTATCAGGCTCTTCCGGTCTATGGACCGGGGTTCCACCTGGGGCAATGTGATCAGCGATGTGCAGGGCGCATTCGCCAACTGGGTACCCTATCGCCAGTGGGACCTTGCCGACGGCATCACCGGCAAGGATGGTACCAGTTACTCCTACCTCGGTGATGACACTGGTCTGGTGAGTTCGTTTGTCGACGAGGAGGCGCTGGATGGTATCGAGTACTGGTACGCCATCACTGCCTATGACCAGGGTGAATTCGACCCGGCCACGGGATTGGTCCAGCTGCTGCCGTCACTGCAGTCGCCGATCGGGAGCAACCCGAACGCGCCGGCTGTAATCGCGGTGGTATCAGGTTCGCGGCCGAACGGTTTCACCGATGGTCTGGTGGATGGCGGCGCAACCTCGAGCCTGACCCCGACAGTCAGCGGCGCCTATCCGACTGACGGCACTGTGTCCGTCAACGTGATGGTCGACGCCGGGACGATGGACGGTACGTACCGGATCACCACGGCCGACAGTGGCGCCTACGGTCTCGACAGTCAGACCGGAGTAATTGGTATCACACTGGAGCGGCTGACTCCGACGGCACAGGTGCTCTACACGGCACTGCTGCCTGATGATACTGGCTACGGTTCCGGCCTGCTGCCGATCGTGGATGGTTTCCAGGTCGTTGCGAATACCATGTTCAATGCCGTTTCTGATGTATATGACCTGTTGGACTACACACTCCCGACGGTTTATGTACCTTACGGCGGGTATGAGCAGCTGTATGGTGACGACTGGTTCATGAACAGCGAGCTGAGTCACGGCTCGATGTCAGACATGGCGAATCGGTACACCACGATCGAGATCAGGTTCGATACCACGGCGACACAGATGGCTTACGTCTACAACCGCACGGGTGGCTACGATTACGTGGGGTACAATATGTTCCCCGGTACCGCCTGGGATGTGGACGGAACGACTGACCGGCAGGTGAACATCGCCTACACGCGTCAGTCGGCCAAGGGCGCCAACCTGGCCTGGGATATCGACGACGATCCGCTGGGAGCCAACCGGCACTACACGTCGGTGCTTGCCAGCGACTACTCCGGCGCGACACCCGACACGGCGTACACTGACCTCGTGGACGGCACCAAGTCGGACTGGAGTGGTTCGAACCTCGATCACATGTGGTCGACGATCCCCGGGATGGACACCGGATTGACCTGGCGGGATCTGCACGGTACGACGCTCACCTGGGGTTTCACTCACCCGATGGGTTCCGGATTGCAGTACGAGTTCAGCACCACGGGCGCAGCCATCGAGGATTCACTGATCGATCTCGATGACGTCAAGGTCGTTCCGAACCCGTACTACATTTACTCAGAATGGGACCTGAGCAACAACCGGCGGAAGATCCAGTTCACCAACGTTCCCATCAACAGCGAGATCCAGATCTACACGGTCTCAGGGGAACTGGTGGCGATCCTTGATCACCATGGTGACGCCACAGCCGTTGCCGGCGGGAGAGGGTACAACTCCAACCGGGTCGGCACGGTCGACTGGAACATCTGGACGTATGAATTCACGGAGGCAGCCTATGGACTGTACGTCTACGTCTTGAAGACGGACGACGGAAAGACCAAGGTTGGCAAGTTTGCCATCATCCGATAGGCAACCACTGAGTCCCAAGGAGGAACCAATCATGCGTAAAGTAATCACAATTGCTTGTGCGCTGCTCCTGGTGACCGCGTCGGTTGCATACGGTCAGCAGCAAGGCGACAAGCCTCCAACAGATCTGTCGAAGGTGGGAACATCCGCCGCTAACTTCCTGAAGCTGCCGATTGGCGCCAGGAGTCTCGCGTTGGCAGGCACTGGTCTCGCGACCAATGACGACGCCACCGCTCTCTACTGGAACCCGGCCGGCATCTCGAAGATCGACAGAATGACCCTCGCGATGAACAGGGCTGACCTGTACGCGGGAATAACCCACTCCTTCACCGGTATCGTCATACCTCTGGGTCTGAACACCCGGATCGGGATCCACTACATCGGACTCGATTCAGGTGAGATGGAGGTAACGACGGTTGAAGAGCCGACAGGTGAGGGTGAGTACTTCAGCGTGAACAACCTCTCGATGGGGGTTACGATCTCGCAGGTCCTGACCGATCGGTTCGCGCTGGGTTTCACCGTCAAGTGGATCCAGGAGAAAATTCAGCGTGCGACAGCGAACGCCATAGCCATAGATCTCGGCTCGACGTTCAACACCGGTCTGCTGGGCACTCGGCTCGGTATGGCGATCCTGAACATGGGTCCGAAGATGCAAATGAGCGGTCCGGACTTCGCGTTCAACCGTCAGATCGATGACGACCCGAGTGAGGACTACACTGGTCTGAACCCGAACGCAGAGATGGCGACGCTGAAGTATGACCTGCCCCTGATGTTCCGTATGGGGCTGGCCATCGACCTGGTGGGTGGTATCAGCACGTTCATGGCGAACGAGATGAACCGCCTCACCGCACACGTAGACATCGAAGACCCGAACGATCAGATAGCCCGGCTGGCTTTCTCAGCCGAGTACGCGTGGAACGAGACAGTGTTTCTGCGCGCTGGCTACCGGATGCGTGGTAAGGTCTCTGAGCAGCTGGGCGCCCGTCTGCAGGGCAAGCCCCGTGAGCTCATGGAGATTGGCTACGGTGCGGGGGTGAAGACCACATTCGCCGGTTACGCTCTCCGGTTCGACTTCGGAATGGCGGACTACGGCGACCTGGGGTCGGTCACCCAGTTCTTCTTCAGCCTGGGCTTCTAGGCGTAGAAATCAGGTAGCGGTTGAGGGCGGCGCTCTCCGAGCGTCGCCCGCCGACCGCAGGAGGACGTGAATGCCCGCTGTCTTCGACGGCCTCTCGCCGACGAGGGTGGCGGGCGTTCTTTTTCTGGGTATTCCTGTTATAATTCGTTGATTGTGTGTGTCCGTCGTGTGAACGTTACCCGTCCCGGCGGCGTCGAACGGTTACTTCGGGGTGGATCCGCCGGTAGAGGTGCGCCCTGAGACAGGACCTCGACAACGTGAAAGGAAATCGTACGCGTGGCCCGACTGGAATCCAGTAACCTGTTGAGACACTTTTTATTGCCGCTTCCCTTCGCGCTCCTGCTGGTCTCGGCGGGGCTCCCCGGTCCGACTCCGGTCCAGGCCCAGGAGGTGGTCGCTCCCCAGATCACCGGACCCGATTTCCATGCCAGCGTCATTACCTTTCTGAGCGATCAGGCGTCAGCCAGGACCCTGGTCGAAGTCTACATCTCGATCGCCTACGAGCAGCTTTTATTCACCCGGGCGGATGGAGCCTTCAGGGCGGAATACGATCTGACCCTGATCCTGGTCGGTCCCCGCGGTGAACAGGTCTTCGATGAGACAACCCGGGAGCAGACAACTACGCCGGTGTTCGAGGAGACGCTTTCCGACGAGATCATCCGGATCCAGCGGTTCTCCTTTATCGTCGATCCGGGGACCTACGACCTGGAAGTGTCGCTGAATGACCAGTTCAGGAGCGACCCGAAGGAGATCAGTATCGAGATCGAGGTGCCCCGCTACTCCGAGAGTCGCCTGGGCATGTCCGATATCCTTCTGGCCGATTACCTGGGAGAGTCCGATCCCCAGTTGCCGGCCGGCGCGGTCGTGGATCACGCCGGATCGCAGCTCTTCGTCCGGCAGGGTCACGCTTACATCCCGAACACCCGCGGCATCTACGCCAACTTCGCGCCCTCGGTGCTGGCCTACTACGAGGTCTACGGTTTCAATCCGGTGCGTCGGACCGAGCAGGACCGGCTCTACCGGGTGGAGTTCTACGTGCTGAATGACACCGGTGAGACGGCGATCTATTTCATGCGCCGGCATGACAAACCGGGCTCCTCAGCCTTCAACTCGGTCGAGATGAACATCCAGGATCTCACCCCCGGAAAATACCAGCTCAAGATCGATATCACCGACATGGGATCGGGAACGACGGTGTCCAATGAGCGGGAGTTCACGGTCCTGGAGTCGTACCTGACACTGGCATTCGAGGACTACGAGAAGGCGGTCAACCAGCTCCGATACATCGCCTCCGAGCGGGAGCTTCGACTGCTGCGCAGCGCTCCCGAAGAACGACGGCTCGCCTTCTTCAGGCAGTTCTGGGCCAGCCGTGATCCGTCTCCGGGAACGAAACGGAATGAGGTCATGCTCGAGTACTACCGCCGGGTGGCCTATGCCAACGAGATGTTCAGCATTCCGCAGCTGGATGGGTGGGCGACCGATCGCGGCGAAGTCTACCTGACCCTGGGTCTGCCCGACTTTGTCGAACGTTCGGAATTCGCCAGAGGATCGAATCCCGCGCAGGTCTGGGTGTATAACAGTGAGAGGCTGCAGCTTCTCTTCGAAGATGATTCCGGTTTCGGTGATTTCAAGCTGATGAACCGGGATGAGTACCGGCAGAGGGTCCGGATGCAGATCCCGCCGGAACGTTGATGGAATTGATGAATCGGCAGGCTTCAACATCGGTTAACAGCATCATCAGAGAGGACCGGATTAACATGTCTTCACGTTGTCCACAGAATCGTTCACGGAGGGGCAGCCGGTATGGTCTGACGGCTCTCCTGACAGCCGTCATCCTGTTGACGGGCGGCAGTGGGACGGCGAACGCACAGCAGGAATGGCTCATCTCCCAGAGCTTCACCGGCGATGTCCAGATCTACGTGGATGTGGTGAGCTACCGCAACCTCCAGGATCCCTCTCTGACCTATATTGAGATTTATTATGCCTTCGAACGGCAGAACCTGACCTTCATCCCGCTCCCCGACACGCCGGATACCTGGTCCGCCCTCTGGATGCTCGAGACCGTGGTGGAGACCGAGATCGGCGACCGGGTCAAATGGGACAGCTGGCCGACGGTATTCCAGACCGGGAACCAGGCCGAGGTAGATGAGCCCCAGACCATCTTCGATATCTATCGTCTCTACCTTCCGCCGGGCACGTATCGATTCATCACCACCATCACCGACAAGAACAGTCAGCTGCAGGATGACACCAGAATCGGGGTGGATCGCCGGACGGTGGTGATACCCGATTACACCTCCTCCCAGCTTACCATCAGTGACATCGAATTCACCGTGCGCCTCGGACCGGCGGCATCCCCGAACAGGTTCGTCAAGAACGGACTGCAGGTCATCCCCAACCCCCTCCGGCTGTTCGGCCTCAACTTCCATCCCATGTCGTTCTATGCCGAGGTGTACGGCCTGTCGGAGCCGATAGGCCCTGCTGGAGAGCAGAACACCTACACCCGGACGGTCTACATCGAGGGACTGAACGTCGATCACCGGCATGTATTCGAGGACCGGATCACGAAACCGATCAGGTCCTCGAACGACATGGTCGCGATCGGGAACCTCAATCCGCTCATCATCCCGAGCGGTGATTACCACCTGTACGTGGAAATCACCGACGACGCGACCGGTCAGCGGGCTGTCCGCCGGAAGCCGTTCCAGATATACAGCGAGATCCAGGCTGTGGAGGCCGATGAGTTGAGCACGATCAACATGACGGCCGAGGCGGTCATACGACTCAGGAACGAGATTACCTGGCTGGCAACATCGGCTGAACTTGATGAATTCGACCAGCTCGATCCGGAGGGGAAGCGGACCTGGCTGATCAATTTCTGGACTGCGCGGGACACTACCCCGGGCACGCCCGAGAATGAGTACCGGGAAGCGATCCTTCAGCGGTTCGACCACGCCAATGACAACTTCACCACTCCAACGCAGCCGGAAGGCTGGAAAACCGATCAGGGACGGATCTGGATCATGTACGGCCAGCCCGACGAGGTCGAACCACACATGATGGAAGGCAACAAGCCGTGGGTGGAGTGGATCTATTACCGGCTGGCTGAGCAGGGCCGCAAGATGTTCATCTTCGCCGACACCAGCGGCGGTTTCGGCTCCTACATTCTGCTCCATTCCGATTTGACGGGCGAACGGCAGAACCCTCAGTGGCGGGAAGAGCTGGGGATACCGCCCCGGTAGGAAACAGTATCGCGCGAGACAGCTGATCCGGGAGTCCTTCCCGGATCAGCCGGATTCCATTCAGAGAGTCGGACCAGTGCCTGCCACTCTGCTCAGTTCCGCTCGGTCTGAGGGGGCGGGGTCACCATGAATTCCTGGATCCGCTCGTACTCGGTCCCGTTGTTGATATCCTTCACTATGAGCGTGATCTGGTAGAGGCCCGGTTTGGGATCGGCGAACTCCAGTTCCAGCCAGCGGTTCTCCTGCATCCGGATCCCGTATTCGATATCGAGTTCGAGCCCGACCTCGACCGGTTTGCCGATCCCGACCAGACGGCCGAGTCCGCGGAAGGCCGACGAGAGGACGCCCCGGCGACGGGCTTGGGCCGACGGCTTGATGCCGTACCTCACCTGGAAGGCGGTGGTACCGAACTCGTCCTTCGAGAGGTTGTACAGCTCGTAGTAGATGAAGATCGGCTGCTCGGTGGTATAGGTCCGCGTGGGCATCGGGATGATCTCAACCCCGTCGCGGTAGAATCGTCCTCCACGCCGGGTGCCGATTGATCCCGCCATCTCGATGTCGCTGATGGTGAGCGCCCGACCGGTGAACTCCTCGACCCTCAGACTGTCCCGCACGACACCGCTCCGGCCCGAATTGATGTCGGTCAGGCTGATGGCGAAATTGTAGACCCCGGGGATCGCCCTTAGGCGCCCGCCTGCTGCTCCACCAATTGGGAGGAGAGGTACTCCCGGATCTCGTTGGTCCGGTCGATCTCGTTCCAGTTCTCGTCGAACATGGCCACCCCGAGGTTGACCCTCGCCTTCTGACCTTCACCGTATCGCTCCAGTTCCAGTTCGCTGGTCGGGATGCCGTAGTAGACCTCGATCCGGGTACGTCCCTGGATATCCTTGAAGGCGGCCGTGTAGAAGCTGAAGGGGAGCGGGTTTTCCGGCTCGATGCTGACGTAATGGGTCGTCGATTCGAGGGTCGCCATGTCCTGCAGGTTGTCCATCCGTTCCGTCTCCATCATCCGCTGGAGGTTCTGGAGATAGGTGTCGACGCCATCGACGCCGCCGCCCTGACCCTGGGCGTTCCGGATGATCTCTTCCATCTCGTCGGCCATCCGGTCGTACCGGGGATCGATGATGGCGCGCTCCCGGAAGGCATTGATCGGGAGCCGATCGATTGACATCTCCGAGGTGGTGGAGGTGAGCTCCCCCTCCTCGATGGAGGGGAGGAGGGTGAGTGGCGTCATCTCGGCGGCCTCCATCAGGCTCTCGACGATCTGGAAGTACCCGATGCCCCGATCCACGAAGTGGACGATGATACGCTCCTTAAGGCCCCTCCAGTAGAGCCAGGTGTCGCTGGGCCTGGTCTCGGAGTCGGCGGTGCCGTATCCTGCCTGCTCGTCGGGTGGCCCATACCTGATCCAGATTCGTCCCCGGTCGTCGTATTCCCCGATCGTGGTCGGGCTGTGGAAATACATGCGAGCGTGTCGGAGCCGACTGTAGTGTTCGACCATCCGCTCGTTGGTGTCAGGAGTGGTGGGGTCGCGGTCCCGCTTGCGCCAGAACCGCCGGAAGAAGTCGGGCATGTCCTCGAGCGCCGTTTCCTGGTATTCCCGGCGTTCTTTGTCTTCGGCGATATCCACCACATCCTGCCAGAGCCGATCGGCGGTCTCCTCGTCATCGAAATCCTTGTAGGAGAGGAGGTAGAGCTGATTGGCCCGGGTGTAGTCCTCGACCGCCAGGTAGACGTCGGCGAGCAGGAGCATCGCCGGCGTATAGTCCGGGAACTGCTGGACCATCGGCAGCAGCATCTGTTCGGCGTCGTCGTACTCCTCCTGCCGGAAGTAGAGACGGCCGAGTTCCAACCGGTTCTCCCGATGGTTCGGCGCCAGGCGGTACTGGTCACGGAACTCGTCCATCGCGGTATCGTAATCTCCCTCATTGCTGGCGATCACACCGAGCCGATAGTGGACGTCACTGTATTCGGGATCGGTCTGCAGGAGTGCCGCAAAGGCCTGGCGGGCGCCCCGGAAATCCTCCATATCCGCCAGGGTCACGCCGAGATTGTAGCGCGCGTCCAGGTATTCAGGGTCGAGGTCGAGTGCCTCACGGAACGACACGAGGGCCTCCGACCGCATCCGGTCCTCCCGGGCGAGCACCATTCCCCGCCCGTTATGGGCCGCGGCCAGCCTGATATCCAGATCGATCGCGCGCTCGAAGGAGGCCCGGGCCAGGTCGCTGTTCCCGCGAAGCATGTAGATATAGCCGAGACTCGAGTGGGCCAGGGCGTAATTCGGGTTGAGTTCCAGAACCTTTCGGAAGGTGTTGATGGCGTTCTCGGTATCCCCCTGTTCAAGCTGATCGAGCCCGAACCGGTAGAGGGAATCGACATCCTGGGCTTGAGCGTTTCCGACCGGCAGGGAGAGAGCCGCCAGGACGGCCAGCAGGGCGAACAGCGATCCCGCACGGGGACCCGACGCGACAGGTTGATGCATGAAGGAACTCCTCATTGCTCCACTTGACCTCGAAGACTTCACTGACCTCAACTGTACACCATTAAAATGCAGAATACCCCACTGTTTCGACGCAAAATAATGCTAAACTGTTTACGGTTCCAGTGGGTCAGTTACGCAAGCTTTGATATCATATATCCAGGACCCAACAACAAGGGAAGAACCCGACAAGTGAGGACCCAGATGCGTGCATTCATTTCGAAGACTCCGTTGGGAGCCAGAGTTCTGCTCTTCCTCGGCCTGATCGTCATGTTGTCGAGCTGCGGCGGCGGTTACTCCACCAGTCTGACCGACCCCGCGGGCGAGGACGCGATCCTGATCATCGGCTCGAGTACGGTCGAAGTCATCCGCGGTATGCAGGAGGCCTATACCTCCGGCCAGGAGATCTCGATCATGGCCGACCAGGAAGTGGACGGCGAGTACGTCCGGAAGGCCATCACCATCTGGGCGGAGGATGACGGCTACTTCTGCGTCGAGAACCTGCCGCCGGGACGGTACACCCTCAAGGGCATCCGGATGATCGGTAACCGCGGCGGTGATTTCACCATCTGGAATGAGCTGCGCATGCCGAACGAGCGATGGATGGCGGCCTCTGCGAACTACCGCTACACATTCACGGGTGAATACTTCCAGACCAGCCCCCGTCTCAATGTGTACAACTTCCAGCACAACGTCTTCTCCCTCACGGGCGGAGGCACGGTCGTACATTACAAAATGGCGAAGATGGATAATGATAAATTCCATCTGTCAACCACCTACACCAGGGACTATGTCGAGAACTACTTCATCAACAAGTACCCTGACAGCGGGTGGGTCCCGATCCTGCAGACGCTGGTCCCCGCCGGCGGCCAGGAGCGCTGAGGAATACCAGGGAAGCGACCGGGCCGTTGGAGAACCGGAACGGTCGCCTGTCGCTGTTGATCTGTGGCAGTACCGTCGGCCCCCGCGACCCTGACGGTCGCGGGGGTCTTCTCTGTTGTATGGAGACCACCTGATCCCCATGTGCGGAATATTCGGATACGTCATGCTGGACGGGAGCGAAGCTCCCCCCGATTTCCTGGAAACCGGGCTCTCCAGGCTCCATCACAGGGGACCTGACGATTCCGGTACACTGGTGGACGGGCCGCTCGGAATGGGCGCCAGGAGACTGGCAGTCATCGATAGTGAGGGTGGCCACCAGCCTCTGCACAATGAAGATGGGACCGTCTCGGTAGTGTTCAACGGGGAGATTTACAATCATACGGATCTTCGCCGTGACCTGACCACCCGGGGACACCAGTTCCGGACCATGTGTGATACCGAGGTGCTGGTTCATCTGTATGAGGAAGACCACGACGGGTTCCTTCAGCATCTGAACGGCATGTTCGCGCTGGCGATCTGGGATCGGACGCGCCGGCGTCTGCTGCTGGCGAGAGATAGAACCGGCATGAAACCCCTCTTCGTGAGCGAATGGAGGGGAGCCCTGTTCTTCTCCTCCGAGATGAAAGCGCTCCTCGCTCTCCCCTCCTTTCCGACCGAACGGGATCATCAGGCCCTGAACGATTACTTCGCGTTCTACTATGTAACCGCTCCCCGCACGCTGTATAAGAACATCCGGCGGGTTATGCCGGGTGAGTATCTGACCATTGAGTCAGGCACCGTCCGGAGTAACCGCTACTGGAATTATGATTTCACCCGGGGACCGGACCGATCGCTGGCGGAGTGTGCGCATGAGTTCACCGGGTTGCTCGATCAATCAGTGAAGCGCCATCTTCAGAGTGATGTCCCGGTTGGCGCCTATCTGTCGGGTGGTCTTGACTCCGCCAGTATCGTGGCGATGATGGCGCGGCATGGCAGCACCATCAATACCTATTCCGTCGGATATCATGAAGATTCCTACAGCGAACTCGACATGGCATCCCTGATAAGCCGACAGTTCGCCACCAATCATCATGAATTCATCCTCACGCCGGATGACCTGCAGGATCTGCTTCCGCAGGTTATCAGACAGCTGGATGAACCGCATGGTGACTGGACCAACATGGCGATCTCACACCTGTCACAGAAAGCCAGGGAGGATGTCACGGTCGTATTGAGCGGGGCGGGAGGGGATGAGTTGTTCGGCGGGTATCCGACCCTGGTTGCGGCCCGGATGGCGGCCGTATATCGGATCATTCCGGCGCTGATTCGACGGAGGCTCATCAGGCCGGCAGTGGAAGCGCTGCCCACCTCATTTCGAAGGATGTCACTCGATTTCAAGGCCAAATCCTTTGTTGCCGGAGCGGACGAAAGACCGGAACGAGCCCATTATCTGTTCAAGCAGATCTTCTCGATTGAGGAACGCCGACGTCTGTTCACGGCCGGACTGCAGCAACGTATCCCCCACGAAGATGCCTTCCATGTCTTCGAACATCATCTGGATGGATTGACCGAACCTGAAATGATCAACCGGCTCATGTATCTGGATCTCAGGATCTTCCTCCCCGATTGCATCCTCTATTCAATGGATATCATGACCTCGGCCCACTCCCTTGAGTGCCGGGCTCCTTTTCTTGACACGGAAATGCTTGATTTTGCGGCCTCTGTCCCCTGGAAATACAAAACGAGGGGTCTGAAGACAAAATATCTCATCAGACAGGCCATGCGCCGGCTGCTGCCGGCCGAATGTGTGACCATGCCCAAGAAAGGGTTCCTGGTGCCGATCGGGCCCTGGTTGAGAGGACCGCTTCACTCCTTTGCCGGGGATATCATCAGCTCATGCAACCCGGCCGAGCATGGTCTGAACAGAAAGGAAATGGATCGCCTGCTGGAAGAACATCGGACCGGCATCAGGGACCACTCCAGGAGATTGAGTTGCCTCATCTCCTATCTTCTCTGGGTTGATTGATTCTCCCGGGCAATCCTCGTACATTACCCGACATGGAAAATCCGGAAGCCAGTATCATCCTGCCCGCGTACAACGAGGAACAAACTGTCGCGGATGATATCGCCACTATCCAGAAGGCGTTCGAGCAGGCCGATATCTCGTATGAGATTATCGTGGTCGATGACGGCTCAACAGATAATACCGCCGGGATCGTGAAGGAGATTCCCGGGATTACCCTGATCAGTCATGATCGAAATCGGGGCGTCGGAGCAGCCAGAAAGACCGGCACCCGGGCGGCACGGAGTGAACTAGTGGTAACTTCCGATGCAGATGGAACTTACCCCAACCATGAGATGCCCCGTCTGGTTCAGATGCTCACTGAATATGACATGGTCGTGGGCTCGCGGACCGGGGGCAGGGTAGCCTCCTCCTGGTTGCGCTGGCCGGCGAAATTCTTTGTCAGGATGCTGGCGAGTTACATGACGCGGACCCGAATTCCCGATCTCAATTCCGGCTTGAGAGCGTTCCGGAAATCTGTCGCCCTGGAGTTCTTTTATCTGCTCCCCAACAGTCACTCCTGGGTGAGCACCCTCACCCTCGCCTTTCTCTCAAATGAGAAGTCGGTCGCCTTCGTGGAAGTGGATTATTACCGGCGCACAGCCGGTAAATCGACATTCCATCCCCTGCTGGATACCTACAACTATATCCTGCTCGTCATCCGTACGGTCATGTATTTCAATCCCTTGCGTGTATTCCTGCCGCTCAGCTTCATTGTCATCGGAATCGGTGTCTGGAAGACAGTTCATGACTGGATCACCTTTCATGATATCGGAGGGGCCGATGTCATGATCTGTGTATTCGGCGCCATGATCGCGGTCGCAGGTCTTCTGGCAGACCTGATCGTCGTTCTCAACAAGAAAAACCACTACACTCCGTGAATACCTCAAGATCCATACCAGTGTCGAATCCTGCCCGACTGGCCCTCGTCGTGGGAATGGTCGGTTTCTGTTTCTTCCTGCTGCAGTTGTCGCCGGGCTCGAACTGGCGGGATGGCGCTGAGTTTATCGGAGTCGCGAATTCCTTCGGGATCGCCCACCCGACCGGCTATCCGGCGTTCAGTATTCTGGGTCGCCTTTCGATCCTGCTCTTTGCCTGGATCACTACCCCGGCTGTCGGCGCCAACCTGTTCTCGGCCCTGGCCGGCGGCGCGACCCTGGCCATCCTGGCTCTGGCAGCCTGGAAGGTATCCGGTCTCCTGCGGCTCGGTCCGATCCCGACCCTGATCCGGATCGTGGCTTCCGTGGCGGCTGTCTTCACCCTGGCGAGCATGCCGATATTTGTCGAGCAGGCGATCGTAGCCGAGGTGTATACGCTGCACACTCTCTTCGCGGCGCTGCTGATTCTCCTCTCTGTTGAAGGGGTGCTTCGTTCCGATCAACCGATCCCGCTGCTGGATGAGGGCAGTGCCGATCATCTGCTGACGAGGATCTGGGGACCGTCCGGCTGGCGTATTCCATTACTGACGATCTATGTCGCGGGACTGGCCCTGGCGAACCACGTAACCATCGTCATATTCTTCCCGGCCCTGGCTCTCTTCTTCTGGTGGATGCTCAATCCGGAAACACCGCCGCCGGAAGTATTCAGAGCTCCTTCGGCCGGATTCCGGCTGCGGAGGGTGCTGATTCCTCTCACTGCGCTGGGATTGATCGCTGTCACTGTCTACCTGCTGCTGCCGGTACGAGCCTCGCTCCAGCCTCCCTATAACTGGGGGGACGCTCATACGCTCCGGGGCTTTTTCCGTCTGGTCACAGCCGCGGAGATCCGGCAGCGTCCACCGACCTATTTCCCCATCACGGCCTTCACTCTCTGGGGCAAGATCGCCGCGTCCATGGGACTGCCGATGTTCATTCTGGCCCTCTGCGGGTGGTGCTGGGCTGGTGTGCGCCGCTTCCGGCTGGGGATCACAGCTCTGACATTCCTTCTCTTCCCCGCGCTTTTCCTGCTGCTGAACCTGGACATCCTCGATGATGCTCTCCTGCCGGTTCACCTCTTTCTGGCTTTCGGAGTGGGGGTTCTGATCCTTCTCGCAGGGGAAAAATGTGTCGAACGGCTGGGCCCGGGCACCGGCGGGCGGATTGTTCTGGCAGTGGTGGCCCTGATGATCGGCATCGGACCCGGATTCCGAATGGTTCAGAACTGGGGAGTATCCACTCCCGATCGCCAGTGGGGACCCGATCGATACCTGGAGGCCGTGATCTCCTCGGTGAAGGGTGAGCCTGATCCGACCGGTGAAGTTGAGGGCTGGGTATTTGCGGAGGACAATCTCACCTCGTTCATGCTCTGGTTCCAGCAGCGCGTCGAGAGGCGGCACCCGGATCTTCATGGGATCTACCTGTTACTGGTCCGGGAAGCCTGGTACCAGAATGAGTTGAGGGAAACCATCCCAACACTTGCCGTTCCGCCCCTCAACCCATCGTATGAACGGCTGCCTCATGAAGCAGCCTCCCGGGAACTGATCGCGGCCAATACAGACTCTGATAAACCGCTCTTCCTGAGTCCCATCATCCTCCCCCCCGGAAACACCTACGGTGTGCTGGTGCCCCAGGGGGTGTTATTCAGACTGGAGCCTCCCGGGTACCAGGTCGGGGTTGATGATATTCAACGACACGTGAATATACTTGAAGCGTTCTCCCCCGGTTTTCAGAGAGAGACCCTGCCGGCCATTGATAATGCCAGCCGGGACTGGTGGAGTGAACGTCACCGCCTGCTCGGGGAAGCCTGGCTCAGACTGGGGATACTGCCGGCCGCTGAGGCCGAATTCAGGGCCTCGGCGCGGATCAACCCCGAGAGACCCGAACCGTGGATGGACCTGGCCTCCTTCTTCTCCACCGTGGGGGACTGGAACGGAATGGAAGCAACCCTGAGGGAAGCACTGGCCCTCAGACCTCGCGACCAGGGACTACTGGTCGAACTGGCCCGGGCCCTCACCCGTCAGGGCGCCTTCGATGAAGCGGAGCTGGTCCTGCCGACCGGTCGACTCGGACAGGTCTCGCGGGAGGATTACCTGCAGGTGCGGGCCGGCATAAGCCTGGGACAGGGAGACGCGACGTCGGCCCGGGACGACCTGGAGGAGGCGGCCAGGCTGGCGCCCGATTCTCCCGAAGTGTGGAACGACCTGGGGGTGGTCTACCTTGAGAAGGGTCAGTGGAGCGTGGCGATCGAAGCTTTCACCCGGGCGGTCGAGCTCCGGCCCGATCTCGGTGAGGCCTGGGTGAACCTGGGCACGATCGCCTACCGTGACGCCCGATGGGCGGAGGCGGAAGAACATTTCACGCGGGCCCGTCAGGCCGGTGTCTCCAACGCCCAGTTCGGATTCAACCTCGGTACGGCACGGGTGAACCTGAATGATCTGGCGGGCGCCGAAGAAGCGTTCCGGACCAATCTCAGGGAATGGCCCCGGCACGCGGACTCCTATATTGCCCTGGCCGCGTTGCTCGAGCGTAACGGCCGTGTCCCTGAGGCGCTCCGTGTTCTCGAGGGCGGCCGGATGGCGGTGCCCGAGGATCCCAGATTCGGGATGCTGCTGCGCCGACTGCGGGTGCCCCCGGCGCTGTAATGCAGGGTTGTGCAAAGGTGACTCATATTCGTACCATGAGAGTATGCGGATGTCACGTGACATGACACCTTGAGACACAACCGCGGATCCATGACTGCCGACACCATGGAGGATGTAAGAGATGGCAGAGCCGGTCCATGTGACTGATGAAACGTTCAAGCAGGAAGTGCTGGATAACGACACGCCGGTCGTGGTGGATTTCTGGGCCGAATGGTGTGGTCCCTGCAAGGCGATCGCGCCGATCGTCGACGAGCTTTCGGGGGAGTACGACGGGCGGGTGAAATTCGCCAAAGTCGATGTCGACACCAACCAGCAGGTTGCGGCCTCGTTCGGGATCAGGAGTATCCCGGTCCTGCTCTTCTTCAAGAGCGGTGAGATCGCTGATCTGATCATCGGCACCGTGCCGAAGAAGGATATCGTCGAGAAGCTCGACAAACTGCTGTAGTACCCCATATACCCGGAGGCCGGGATGCAACCGCGTACCGGATACAGCCTCATCCCACTGCTGCTGGTCCTGGCGTCATGCAGGGCCGGCGATCGCGCGGCCCGGGAACCGGGAGAGGAACAGCTCTCCCTGGCGGATGCCCGGCAGCGGATGGTGGAGGTCCAGTTCCAGGCGCCCGGACGGGAGGCCATCACCGATCCGAACGTGTTGCGGGCGATGCAGGAGGTGCCCCGACACGAGTTTCTCCCCGAAGGTCTGCGACACCTTGCCTATATGGACGAAGCTCTGCCCATCGGTCATAACCAGACCATCTCCCAACCGTACATCGTGGCCCTGATGACCCAGGTGCTGGAACTCAAGCCGGATGACCGGGTGCTTGAGATCGGGACGGGTTCGGGTTACCAGGCGGCGGTCCTCTCCAGGATGGTCAAGGAAGTCTACTCCATCGAGATCGTCCAGCCCCTGGCCCTGGGAGCCCGGGAGACACTCGACCGGCTCGGTATCGAGAACGTCTTCACCAGGATCGGTGACGGCTACCGGGGCTGGCCCGAGAACGAGCCCTTCGATGCCATCATCGTCACCGCCGCGCCCGATCATGTGCCGCAGCCGCTGGTGGATCAGCTCGCGGTCGGGGGGCGGATGGTGATCCCGGTCGGCTCCTACTACCAGGAACTGCTCCTCCTTCAGAAAGGACCCGACGGGAACATCACGCGGGAACGGGGGATCCCTGTCCGCTTCGTCCAGATGACCGGCGAGGCCGGAAAACCGCCGCCTCTGCCCGATCGTGAACCCTGACGTCCTGGTGCCCTGTCACGCAACAACCGTCGCATTCGAGCGGCGCCGTATCCCGACCGGCTGCGTTGCGCCTCCTCGCCATAGCCACCGCTATGCCTCGTCGCCGCGCCTGCCCGGTCGCGCACGGCGTCACTCTCTGTGCCGACGTTTGCTACCTGACATGACACTAGCCATATTTTCCGTTCTCCCGGAAAGGAACAGGTCATGAACAGATTCGCTATCGCCGCTGTTGTCGGAGCCCTCTTCCTCCTCCTGGCCGGTTCGCTCTATTTCTTCACCGAGAACCGGGAGGATGAGACAGCGACGGCGCAGCAGCACGAAGAGTCGCATGAGCACACCGGGGCCCATCAGAAGAGCGCCGTCATCCCGGAGGGCACCTCGCCTCCCATCGGTCCCTACACACCGGCCGTGAAGGTTGGTGACATGCTCTTCCTGTCGGGCCAGCTCGGCATCAATCCCGCCACGGGGAACATGGTCGAGGGGGGAACGGTACTCCAGGCCCGCCAGGCGATGGCCAACCTGCGTTCGCTGCTGAACGCGGCCGGGATGACCTTCGACGATGTCGTCAGAGCCACGGTCTACCTGGCCGACCTCGACGACTATGGAGCGGTCAACGAGGAGTACGCGAAGTATTTCAGTGACATCCCGCCGGCGCGGGTCTGTGTCGAGGTCGCGCGGATCCCGGCCGATGCCCGGGTGGAGATCTCGATGATCGCGATCGGAGGGGCCGGCTGATCCGCGGACGAAGCACTCAATCCCGCGGAGGTCCTGACGTGCCGGCCCGTCGCCGGGTGAGGATCGGCCCGGGTGCGCTTGTCGCGGCCGCCTTCGTGCCTGGCGGGCGCCCGCGCGGGAGAGGCGCTGCTGTGGGCGCTGACCTTCAGTGTCATCGCCACCCTCGTGCTGCAGGAGATGAGCCTGCGGCTCGGGGTGATCGGAGGGCGGGGACTGGCCGAATCCCTGAGAGAGGGGTTCCGCTCGCCTGTTCTGGGACGGTCGGCCGGCATCCTCGTGCTCATCGCGGTAACCTTCGGCTGCGCCGCCTACGAGACGGGCAATCTGCTGGGCGCGGCGCTTGGACTGGAGTCGATACTCCCGATCACCCGCCGGATCCTGGTCCTCATCATCGGAGTGGTGGCGGCTCTCATTCTGCTCAAGGGGAGTTACCGCGTTCTCGAATCGATCCTGATCGGGACCGTGATCGTGATGAGCCTGGCCTTCATCACCACCCTCATCATTACCGGCTTCGATGTCGTTACCACCCTGCGCGGAGCGCTGCTGCCCTCTCTGAAGGGGGGCGGGGACATCTACCTGGTGATCGCCCTCGTCGGGACCACGGTGGTTCCCTACAATCTTTTCCTGCACGCCGCGGCGGTCCGGGAGCGGTTCCGGGGAGCGGAGGACCTGAGACCGGCGCGCCTTGACGCCGGCGTGAGCATCATCGCGGGCGGGCTCATCTCGGGCGCGATCGTGCTCACCGCTGCCGGCGCCTTCCACGCGCCGGGAGGCGCGGCCATCTCCATCACGGGCGCCGGGGACATGGCGGCCCAGCTCGAGCCGCTTCTCGGGAAGGGGGCAACGATCTTCTTCTCGATCGGCCTCCTGGCCGCCGGGATCTCCTCGGGGATCACCGCTCCGATGGCGGCCGCCTACGCGACCGGGGGCATCCTCGGCTGGGAACCGGGACTGGACGGGAAACGACAGCGAGCGGTAGCCCTGGCGGTCGTCGGCACCGGGGTTGTCTTCGGCAGTCTGGGAGTGCAGCCGTTACCGGCGATCATGCTGGCGCAGGCCGCCAATGGCATACTCCTGCCCATTATAGCTGTCTTCCTCCTCTGGGCGGCCAACGACGCCGGACGACTGGGAGAACACGTGAACCGGCCCCTGACCAACATCGCGGGAGTTACCGTGGTGGCGCTGTCCGCGGGTCTGGGGGGATGGGCTCTGCTGCGGCTCACCGGGCTGGTCTGACATGACCGACAACTCAACCATCTTCCTGCTGGTGACCACTACCGTCGCCACCGCCGCCGCGATCTGGTTTTTCCTGCTGGCCACAAGGGGCGCCCGCGAGCGCGACCTCCTGCTGGAAGTCGGCACCCGCATATCCTCTTCCCTCGATCGGGATGAAGTGCTCGGACTGATCCTGGACGGTCTGGAGGAGGTGGTGGGATACAACGCGGCCGGCATCTTCCTGGTGAATATTGAATCTGACGAAATCAGCCACCATCTGCTCCGGGGATACGATGAGGAAGCGGTGGCCCGGGTCAGACTGAAGATCGGCGAGGGACTCATCGGCAGCTCCGCCAGGATCGAGCGTCCCCTGGTCGTGGCTGATGTCCGCAAAGATCCCGACTACATCGATATCCGGGGTGCAACCCGGAGCGAGATCGTCATCCCCCTGATGGTGAGCGGGTTCGTGGTGGCGGTCCTGAACCTGGAGTCCGATCGTGTCCGGGCCTATCGGAACCGGCACCTGAAACAGCTGCAGACCTTCGGAGCGCAGGCGGCGGTGGCGATCGACAACGCCAGCTGCTACACCGAGGCCCAGGAGAAGAGGGTCCTGGAGCAGGAGCTGGAGATAGCCGGGAAGATCCAGCAGGCTCTCCTGCCGCGCTCACCGCCCGACATATCCGGTCTCGACGTCGCCGCGTACATGAAACCGATCGAGAGCCTCGGTGGTGACCTCTACGACCTCATCCAGGTGGGAGAGAGGGAACTGGGTGTCGCCATCGGTGATATCTCGGGTCACGGGCCGCCGGCCGCGATCCTGATGGCGAGCCTCTATGCCTCCTACCGGTCGCTGACCCGCCGGGGATTCAGCATCAGTGAGATGATGGGCCGGCTCAACAACCTGATCCAGGAGAACTTCGGAATCCACCGCTACGCCACCTTCTTCTACGGGGTGGTGGCGCCGGATGAGAACCGGCTCACCTACTGCAACGCCGGACATTTCCCGCCGCTGCTCCTGCGGGCCGGAGAGGCGCCGCGATTCCTCAAGGACGGCGGGATCGTGCTCGGGTTCATGGATGACGCCAGTTATGATGAACGGACCGTGCCGCTCGAAGCGGGCGATATCATGGTGCTCTACACCGACGGGATCATCGAAGCGATCGGTCCTGACGAAGAGATGTTCGGGGAGGAGCGTCTGGCAGAGATATGTGCTACGATGATCCGCAGGTCGGCCAGGGAGGTCCTTGACGGCATCCTGAAAGCAGTGACCTCACACAGCGCCGGCAGTGTCCAGCAGGACGACATCTCGCTCGTTGTCGTCCGGATTCTCTGAGGGAACAGGTCCGCGCCGGGTACTGGCCGGGATCGATCTCACGGTCGACGCCGGGTCGGTACTGGTTGTCACCGGTCCGAACGGGGCCGGGAAGAGCACCCTGTTGAGATGCCTCGCTGGTCTCGATCGTCCCACCTCGGGGACGGTTCGTTGGGTGGAGGGCGAGCGGGAGTGGAATGGCCCGGAGCGCCGGAGAAGACTGGGTTACATCAGTCCGGAACTCGCTCTTTACGATGAACTGACCGGCCTCGAGAATCTTCGCTTCTTCGCCCGGGTGCGGGCCATGCCTGCCGGTGATGAGGAGATGGGGGAACTGCTCGCCCGGGTTGGGCTCGATACGCGCGCGAACGACCCGGCAGGTGACTACTCCTCCGGTATGAAGCAGCGCCTGAAATGGGCCTTCGCCCTGCTGGGTGAGCCCGATGGACTCCTGCTCGATGAACCGGGAGTGATTCACGCTCTCCGGGGAACTGATCGGACAGGCCCGGGAGCAGGGCAGGGTGGTGGTCGTGGCGACCAACGACAGCCGGGAGATCGGGTACGGTGATGACCGTCTCAACCTCTGATAGCGGCTTGTGGCTCTCGGGTGTGATGGCCCTTCTGAGGAAGGACCTCACCTGTGAGATCCGCTCGGCGTCCGCTTCCACCGCCGTGGGTATGTTCGCCGTGGTGACCCTGGCCGTGGTCTCTTATGGCGTCGGACAGACCCCCCTGGAGCCGGTGGTCCAGTCGGGCCTGCTCTGGACGGTGCTCTTCTTTGCCTCTTCGGTCGGTCTCTCCCGCACCTTCGTAAAGGAGGAGGAGACCCGGACCGCCATAGCGCTCCGTCTCACCACCGACCCGTCAGTGGTCTTCGGCGGCAAACTCCTTTTCAACTGCGTGGTGATGCTCATCCTCACGGCGGTGGTGGTGCCCCTCTTCATCGTCTTTTTCTCCGTTGAACCGGCCTCCCCGGGACTGCTTGTCCTCTACCTGCTGCTCGGCATCCTCGGACTGGCCGCGGCCTCGACGATCGTGGCGGCCATCATCTCCCGGGCCCGGGTGAAGGGGCCACTCTTCGGGGCCCTCGCTTTCCCGATCCTCATGCCCATCCTGCTGCTGGCGGTGCCCGGTACGGCGATGGCGCTGGAAGGCGCCCCGTGGGATGAGGCAGCCCGTCACCTGACAGGCCTGCTGGGATTCACCGGAGCCATGATCACCGTCTCCTTCTTTCTGTTCGATCCCGTCTGGGAAGGGTGATGGACCGTTGACACATCGGGTGTGAAGAGCGAGAATACCGCTCAGAATCATTAACAGCGCTCACCAGAGAGCGGAGGTATTACGGGTGAAGATCACTGAATCGATTGACGGCAAGGTGGCGGTCCTGCAGCTCAAGGGTAAGATGATGGGCGGTCCTGATATGCAGGAACTCCATGATCATGTGAGCGAACTGCTCGGTGATGGGGTCAACCAGATCGTGGCTGACCTGAGCAAAGTGAAGTGGCTCAACTCTTCCGGTCTGGGAGCCCTGATGGGGGCGCTCACCAACATCCGGAACGAGGGCGGCGACATGAAGCTGGCGCACGCTTCGGACAAG
>JALGWK010000028.1 GCA_025774205.1 bacterium | reverse complement strand
CTGGGGATGAAGGGCCAGTTCACCCCATCCCCATGGGGCGAATCGACGTTCCCCGGCCAGGTAGGCCAGGAGGGCCTGATCCCACTGATTACCGGGATCCTCAGCCCTGGTGTTCGAGGTGGGATAGATCGAGCCGAAAGCCGTGAAGTCCCTGGTTTCCAGCAGGACCTCCGGGTGCCAGCTGGTGTGGATACTAACACCCGCGTAGTGATGATCATCAGTCGTCTCCACCTGGGTCCACATGGAGAAGCCGTTGAGTTCGTTGACCCTGTCGATCAGGGCCTGGTACGGCTCCATCCCGGCATCATCGCGATAGGGGCTGAACGGATCCAGACTGGGAGGGCCGGACCAGATGAGAAGAGCGACCGGGATCAGAGTCAGGATGGCCCGGAATGGGTAGTGTTTGTTAAGGGTGTAGAGAAAGAGGGAGAGGCACAGAATCAGGACCACCATCCAGGGGATGTTCTTCCAGGAACCGAAGAGAGAGGTGCGCATTCCGAGGATCGGCAGCTCCCGGTAGTCCTGCGGTTCAGGCAGGTCGAGGACGAGAATGTTCCGCTGCCAGTTCCACATGGTCAGGTCCCGGCTCCATGGAGCCCCGGTCCAGTAGTAGTAGGGAGCGATCTCCACTCCCGCCAGGAGGGTGATGCCGGGTACGGCCTGATCCGCCCGGGCGGCCTGTTCGAAGTACGTATCACAGCCGAGACGCTTCACCGACGGTTCAACCCGAAACAGCCCCCGGATGGACGGCGCCGCGGAATTCTTATGCCGGAACGCCCAGAAGGTCCGAATGACCGGGGGGCTCCACTCCCATTCCGTGAGGAGCTGCTCGGTGAGTACAACGGCGTCCACTCCCGCCGCCATCGCCTGTCGCTGCAGTTCCTCGACCGAATCCCAGTCACCGGTGATGACGCCATGGGAGTGGAGCAGCACGTCCCACTCAGGATCGTCTTCCTGGATATGGGCGCAGGAGTCCGCTGCCAGGGGATCGGGCGTGAGGAGGAGATAGAGAAGAGAAAGGATGAGTATCGACTGCGGAGCCGGTGTCACAGGGTGGTGGCGGTTTCCGCGCCTAATACTCTCCCTCCAGGGTTCGGGAGACATCGTAGATGACCATCTCATCCACTTCAGCCAATTGACGCGACGCCCCGAGCAGGAGCGCCAGGTTGCAGATGTTGTTGATCCTGCGGGGGATGCCTCCGCTCAGATCATGAGCCAGTTCATACGCCTTCAGCGTGAAGAGGTCCTTACTGGCGCCGGCGGTCGTAAGGCGGTGGCGGATATAATCGGTAGTGTTCGCCTCTGTGAACGGTCCCAGATGAGCCCGCATCGCCAACCGCTGCGACAGCGGCTTGTTGAGATCCACCTTCAGTCCCAGTTCCGGCTGACCGACCAGGAATAGACTCAGGAGAGTTTTCCCGTCAGACTGGTAGTTCAGGAGGAGACGGATCTCCTCGAAGGTCTCTTTCTGCTCGATGATATGGGCTTCATCGATGATGAGGATGGTCTCCCGCCCGTCCCGATAGTTGTTCAGCAGCGCATCCTCGAGTAATTGAACGACATCAGCCTTGTTCTCCGGGACCGCCGTCAGGCCCATCTTGATGAGGATCATCCGGAGGAGTTCAAGGTCATTGAGCTGGGGGTTGGAGACCACGATGAAGCGGTAGTTGGCCTTGTCGAGACGTGACTTGAGCAGATTGATGACCAGCGTTTTACCGCACCCGAAGACACCGGTCAGAAGAGCCGCGCCCATGTCATTCTGCACGCAGAAGAGCATCCGGCTCAGGGTCTCTTCATGCTGAGGAGAGTGATAGTAGAAATCCGGATCGGGGGTGTTCTTGAACGGCATCCGGTCCAGATTCCAGTTTTCCAGGTACATCCCGCAGTCCCTTTTGTTCAAGCAGTTGAAGTTCGTACTCGTTTCCCACATCTCTTTGTAGCACAACTGTCTGTAATTTATACAGAACAATCATTCGCCACACAGAGAAATGGCGTTGATCCTGTCTGTTTTCTTCCTCTCCTCTCTCATATCTCCCGGTCAGTGAGAAGGTTCCGGTAAAGAGAGATATGCTGATCGGTCGTCACCTTCGAAGTATAGATGGCAGCAACCCGCTCCAGACCGCTCGCGGCCAGTTTCTCCCTCTCCTCCGGAGAGACCATCAGTGAAAGGAGTTCCTCTGCCAGCGCTGCCGGATCGGAAGGAGGCACCAGCCGGCCGACCCGACCGGAGTCAAGCACGCTGGGAATACCTCCGACCGAGGTGGCGATGATCGCCAGCCTCGCCGACATCGCCTCCAGCAGCACCCGTCCGAATCCTTCATTGATCGAGGAGAGGATGAAGATGTCCGCCAGTCCGAGAAGATCAGGCACATCCTCTCTGTAGCCCATCAGGTGGATCCGGTCGGAGCAATCCATCGCCGTGATCTGTTCCCTGAGGCGGGCCTCCTCAGATCCGGCCCCGACGATCCAGCAGCGCCAGGGCCCGGCCCGGTCGCCGACCAGGCCGAGGGCAGTGATCAGGGTACCCTGATCCTTGACCGGCACCAGTCGGCCCGAGGTGATGATCAGGATCTCATCGTCACCGAGGCCGAGATCACGCCGACGGGCAGCACGAACGGCCTGATCGGGAGGGGCGTAAAGCGTGTGGTCGATGCCGATCGGGATCTGTATATGCTGTTCCGGCCGGCCGATGCCGGCCTCGATATAGCTTTCCGATTCTTCCCTGGTCAGTCCGATGATGACCTTCGTCCATCGGGCCGCGATCCGGTCGAGCCGCGTGAACAACCGTTTCTTCCAGCCGGGAAAATAACCCTCCAGGATCGTACCTCTCGGGGAGTAGAGGATGGGTGCCGTCCCGGCCAGACGGGCCGCCAGGCGGCCGATAAATCCGGCCTTGCTGGTGTGGGTGTGCACGATGGCGGGCCTCACGCGCCGTATCAACTGCCAGAGACTGACGAGGGCGGCCAGATCGTGCCAGGGTAGAGGATCCCGTTTCAGTGACCGGATCACATGGATGGGGATGCCGAGTGCCTCAGCCTCCGGGAGCATATCGTCATCGGGAGGAGGTGTGAGGCCGGTGGCCAGTTCGACCGGGACCCCCTCATCAGCCAGACCCTTGAGGAGCAGCAGGAGGCTCGTGGGGGCGCCCCCTGCCTCCAGGCGGGTGATGATGTGCAGGATGGGGGCTTCGGTCAGCATGGCGGTCAGTTGAACAGGGCCCGGATGTCCGTCGCGGTCCTCTCCCAGCCGTATCTCGAAGCAACGTGCTCCCGGGCGCGCCCTCCGAGCTCCTGGAGGTACCCCGGTCCCCTGGACAGAACGGCGTGGAGGGTGCCGGCAAGACCCTCAGCAGACGTCTCGGGAGCGAGCAGGTCAGGGTCGAAGGGTGTCAGCAACTCCACGTTCCCGCCGACCGGAGTGGCCACAACGCCCGTACCGCAGGCCATGGCTTCCAGAGTCACCAGACCGAGACCTTCCAGTTCCCGGGTCGGGGTGATGAAGAGATCGGCGGCGCCGTAGGCTTCAACCAGATCCTCATCAGGCAGGTATCCGAGGAACCGGACCCGGTCGGCGATCCCCAGCTGATACGCCAGCGACTCCAGATCTTCCCGCAGGGGGCCCGATCCCCCGATCAACAGGGTCACCTCCGGATGCTCTCTGCTGATGGCGCCGAACGCCTCGATGAGCAGATCGACCCCCATCCGGGGGACCAGCCTCCGCAGGGTCAGGAGCAGGGTGTCCGATCCGGGCCACTGGAGACGGTTCCGTGACGCGAGACGGTCGGGTGGGGGATGGTACCGCTCCAGATCGATTCCCGGAGTGACTCGAACGGGTTTCGGAGCACCCGGATGATCAATATCGAGGAGATCGGTCATGGTCCTGCTGAATACGATCACCTTTTCGAACGAGGTGACGGCCTTCCGCTCTATCCTTCTCCTCAGATGGTATCCCAGGCGACGTACCGGATCCCCGAAACCGGCCTGGATCCGGTATTCCCGGGCCCAGGGGCTGTGGAAAAAGTAACAGGCCGGGATGCCGGCCCTTTTCAGCTGCCGCCCGATAGCCGCCCCCGCGATCGGCTGGTGGATGACGGCCGCGTCGAAATCGTTCCCGCTTATGAGACGGTCGAGAGTGGAACGGAAGAAGGTTCGCAGACCGACAAGATCTCGGAAACCGATATCGGGGGCCGGGTGACTGACCACCTCGATGCCGTCGATCAGCCCCTCCGTCGGGATGGAATCGTTCAGGCTGCCGGTCAGCCAGGTCACGCGGTCACCCGCGGCGATGAACTGGCGGGCAGTTTCCAGGAGAGTGACTGTCATCCCGCCCAGTGAATCGATCGCCGTTCGATCACAGGCCAGGAGCCAGTGCATCACATCGGTCTCCCGCCGAGGGGACTGATCAGACCGGTCGAGATCCGCCCCTCCTCGACAGGCAACACGCCAGTGGATTCTTCTTCGATCTCTCCGGTGTTGATCATCCTCAGTACGGTCACGATGCCGGCGATGAACCAGAACGGTTCCATGATCCTGACGATAATGAAGGTGTTCGATGCGAGGGCGTGGATCATCAGTCCGGCCAGACCGGCTATGAATCCGATAGAGAGCCCACGCTCCCATCTATCGTCTGTCGAGCGCAGCGATCTCAGGCCCTCTCTGAAGAGAGAGAAGATCAGGAAGAGCCAGGCTGCCATACCGAGCAGCCCCATCTCGATCAGAACCCGGGGATACTGGCCGTCCACGAAACCATACCCGGTCACGCCATAGCCCAGCAGGGGCTGCTTGGGGAAATCTCTCAGGATATTCTGCATTACGAACAGCCGGGCCGACGTCGAAGTATCGAGCCTGATGGAGCCGACCGACACCTGGCCGACGGACGACACCTGTCCTCCGAAGGTGTAATTGACCCGATCCACCACCGCGGGAGGAGCCAGAAGGATGATCACGAGCAGGAATATGGTCAGAGTGAAGGCAGCAATGGGCAGCAATGAGCTTGTAGCGCGTCAGGGCGACGATGACGATCGCCACGACCAGCAGCCCGAGATAAGAAGCTCTCGAAAGCGTGAAGAGGAACGGGATCCCGAGGATGATGAGGCCGAGGGTGAATCGCAGGGCGGACTTGAGTCCGCCCGAGGTGACGAGCAGACCCGCGAACAGGGCCATCAGGAACATCAGGTATCCGCCAAGGGTATTCGGTTCGCCCGCCTCCCCCTCGAAGGGAGCGGTCACCCGATCAACGCCAGGTATCTGGAGGCTGGCATAAATCGCGACCAGGATACCGGTAAGAAAGATGACCCAGACGAAACGCCGGATCTGCTGTTTGGTGGTGATGAAGTTCACCACCGCGAAATAGACGAAAATGTACTCGATGTACTTCAGCACGAACAGGAACCCGACCACCGGCCTGACCCGGTCGAAGAGCATCCCGACCGCCGTGCTCACCACCGCCACAAGCAGATACGCCACGATCGGCCGGTTCAGGGGCGTACTGAGGAAGAGTCCGAGTTCCTTGTTTATCGCTCCCCTGGCGAACCATGCGAAGGCGATGATGAGGATAAGGAAATCATCAACCCGCAGGGTTACTCCGCGCGAGCCGGTTCCGCCGCCCGCGAGATTTCCGACGAGAAGCTCGGGACCCAGCAGCATGGAGAGGACGAGGATATAGAGTCCCACCTCCGGCCAGAAGAAACATATGAGAAGGACCAGGATACCGAGGGTGATGGCCAGCCCGATGATATTGTCGGTGCTCGAGATGGCCTGGGCCGAGACGATACACAGCACTCCAACCACCACCGCCAATCCGATGCCGATTACACGATCGTCAGTGGTGAAGGATGCCATATTCGACTTATGGAGAGGGAGGTGTCACCCGACGGATCCGTGCCTGGGTGACCTGCCCTGTTCCGCGCAGCAGTTCCGCTCCGCGCGCGCATTCAACCTGTTCCTCGTACATGCCAAAGAATACCCTGTGCCATCGGCCAAGACCCGGCACCTCTTCGATCCGGGTCCATACCCGATTTGTACCGGTCAGATTCAGATTGCCGAGCAGAATCCTCAGTGACTCGGCTTCCCCAGGGGTTCTGAAGGAACCGACGTGGACGGTCCAGATGGAGACAACGGTAACAGGTTGTTCATGGGCAGCGGGTGTTTCGACCGGGGGCAGAGTTGCTCTCTCCGCGATGGCGGTGGACGGTGGCGTATAGAGTGACTGGGCGGTTGTATCAGAAGAGGGGCCGAGGAGTATGGACACCACCAGCAGGATCACAGCCGCGGCCAGTACGATCCAGATCCAGAGGGGAATCCGTCGTTTCCGCGATCTCTCTCCGGTGTCCTCATCCTCCACCCCCCTCTCCCCCCGGTCCGGCTCGGTGATCTCAATATCAGGTCGTTCTGGTGCCACTTCTCCCTCTGTGGACTCGTGCTCGAGGTCGTCAAAATAATCCACCTTGATCCAGGGAGATCCGGATTGATCATGGGTGATCAGTTGGGACTCCGGTCGATCCTGTTCCCGTTTCTCTTTATATTTCGGTTCACGCTTCTTGAAGATCCCTTTCACCATGCCGAACAGGGTCTTCTTCTCCTGCGTCTCCTCTCCGTAGTATTTGATCATGTACTGGCTGTAAGGAGAGTAACCGCCGATCTCCGCCTTCACATCATTCATGGCGAGACCGAGAACGTGGGCACCTACATTGGAGAGATGGAACTTCGCCCGGCGCAGCGCGTTCCTGGGTACCTTGCCGACCTGGTAGATGAGGACCGACCAGTCGACCTGGCGTCCAACGATGGCAGCGTCGGTCACCGGCAGGACCGGCGGACAGTCAACCAGAACGTAGTCGTATTCTTCGCTGGCTTCCTTGATCATCTCGCTGAATCGGGGTGAGCTGAGAAGCTCGGAGGGGTTGGGTGGGATGCTGCCGGACGTGACGATATGCAGATTGTCGAGACCGGGCATCTGCATGATGTTCTGCAGGCTCAGGGGGCCAACCATCATGTCGGTGATGCCCTTGACGCATTCGCGCCACTCCTTCTGTCCGGTCAGGATATCGGTCATCCCGGTCTCAAGAGTCAGACCGAACGACTTATAAATGGTAGGACGCCGCATGTTGCAGCCCATGAGGAGGACCCGATTGCCCGCCTGGGCGATTGTGATGGCCAGGTTGGCCATGGTCGTTGACTTCCCCTCCTGCAGGCTCGAAGAGGTGAAGACGAAGGTGTTCTTCTGCTCGATCGACTCCCCCGCGCCACCGATCGCGAACTGGAGGTTGGTTCGCAGTGTTCGGTAGGCCTCAGCAGCAGGTGACTTCGGATCGTACTGGGTGATAAGCCGCGCGAACATGTTGAGGAAGGGATGACCCGCCAGCTGGGGATTCTGCTCCACGAGCTGCTCGACCATCCTCTCCACCGGCAGGTGGGGAATGACCGCCAGGACCGGAACTTCAAGATACTCCTCGACGTCCTCGATCGTCCCGATCGAGGTATCCATCGTCTCGACGATGAAAGCGATGACGATGCCGAGCATGAAGCCGAGCAGGAGACCGATGATGGTTTTTAATGGTACTCCTCCAGTCTGCCGGCTTATAGCTGTGATGGGATAACCGACAATACTCACTTCCCCGCGCGTACTGGCCGACCTGATCTTGACCTCTTCCATGCTGCTCTCGAGCTGGGTGACCAGCTCGGTCTTCAATTCGACCTGTCTCAAGAGGGTGGCCATCTCGATCTCTTCGTCGGGGAAGGCCTCGAGGAGACGGTCATACGTTGACAGGCTGCTCCGGAGGAGCTCCAGGTCCCTGTCGATCGAACTGATCAGCTCCCTTTTAACAGTCCTGATTCTCTCATCGAGAATGCGGATCGGCTCAGCGTTCTCGGTATACGTAAGCAGTTGTTGACCGCGGTTGGTCAGAAGGAGTGACAGTTCGGAATAGCTTTCCGCGTACTGGGTGAGAATGGTCGGATCGACGGCAGCACCGACCGTGGAGAATCCCACCTGTCCTTCAATCAGCCGAATCTTCAATTCTGTAAGGGTGGAAGTACGATCCTCCAGAGTGGTGCGACGTTCAATCAGTCTCGACAGTGAATTTTCGTCGAAACTTGAAAAGGAAATGGTCCTCTGGCGCACTGTCTTCAATAAATCCTGGAGAGCACGCAGGTCGCTGCGAACAGTGATCAGCCGATCGGAAATCCACCGTTCTGCCTCTTCATTCTGTTCGTTGGCCTGGATGCGACTGTACCGTTTGAAGCCTTCAGCAGCCTTTTCGGCCAGCTCCATGGCCCGCTGCATGGTGCTCTCGGTGGCAACGATATCGATCAGCCCCGAGTATTCGACCTGCTCGGCCTGGATCGATCCGCTGTAATTCCTGATCAGGTCCCAATACCGAGCTTTGAGATCGTCGTCAGCCAGCACCTGCTGGAAGGTGATAGAAGTATCGATCGATGTTTCCAGCAGCTTGATCGTCTCCCAGAGGACCGGCTGGCTGGAGATCAGCATGGACTGGGTGGCGATATAATTTCCCGAGCTGTAGGTGAACGTCTGGAGCACCAGGTCGACGATGTTGCTGACCTGGGATATCTGGACCCTGGAGGTAGCCGTGTACGTCTGTTCTATGCGGGATTCCAGCGCCATGACGAACGACAGCCCGCCGAGGCCGATCGTCACCGCAACGATAACGATCAGGTGTCGCCGGAGGATGCGGTAATAGTCGCGGAGATTCAGTTCGTAGCGGGCCATTATGGATTGATTGTGTCTATGAGGATGGTGGCTACGATCGCGGTCTGCATGATCGCCCAGCTTTCACGGAAGAACTTCATTACCGACTCGTAGGTGCTGGTGCCCAGGTGAATGATATCGCCGGGCATGAGGGTAACATTCGCCTCCATATCTCCCGTTCTCCAGATTTTCCGGAAGGGGATCTGGTAGAGCCTGGCATCGGTCCCCCGACCCCGGACGAGAGTCACCCACTTCGTACGGGCCTGCTCCGTGGGCCCGCCCGCTTCTGCTATTGCGTCAAGTACGGTCATGCCTGTCCGGGGCTGGAGCATGCTCCGGTTGACGACTTCGCCGATGACGAAAATCCTGCTCCGCGTGACGGTGGTGGAGGGAACCAGGACATTGTCACCCCGGTCGAGAACCGGATTCTGACTCTGATCAGCTGCGTACATGGCCGTGGAGAGATCGAAAATGCCGCTCCGGCCGGTCGCGTCGGTCACCATGACTGCCGATTTGTCGCTCTGGTCATTGAATACGGAATGGGCCAGGATGAATTCAAGCAACGTGGTCCGTTCGGTGATGGCATACCGTCCCTCGCCCGAATCTCCGGTATTCGTCTTCCCACCGACCTCACCGAGCAGGGTCACGAAAGAACTGCCATGGGTTTCGACTCTCAGTGAAACCTGGGGAAGCCGGAGTGTGCGGGAGAGGTGACTGCGCAGCGCTTCTTCGGCCTGAGAATTTGTTAACCCGCTGATCCTGATCCGATCCCGGGAAATATGGGCCGGAAGGCTGATGTCACCGGCCGGATCAACCTGCAACGTGAAGGTGGTGGATGCCTGATTGAGATAGACCTGCATTTCCATGATATCACCGGGCCCGATACGGTAATACGGGATCCCGTCGATCATCATAAAAGTGCTGTTTGACTGGGGCTGAAAGGGTCGGTTCCACTGTCGTTCAGGGGACAGCTGCTGACCGGCGATGGGGATGGCGGTTTCCTGTATGGGCTGTGACGTCAGGTCACTGAGAGAAGCATTACCTGCGCAGCCCGCAAAGAACACAATTCCAACCAGAAACGCGAATCGCTTCAATCTCTGCCTCACTCGGCCTGTCTTCACGGCACAAAGCACCCGCGACCTGCTCCGGGCAGCGGCCCACTAATATGATGATAGTGAGGTATGCCGACACATTCCTTGATTCCTGAGGGCATTACTTGTTCTGTGGATGGCGTTGCGGGACACAACGGGGTATGATACCCGGTATGAGATCGCTTCTGCTGGGACTGATAAGAAAGGCTGCGGCGTCCCGTGGCTACGAGGTGATCCGCTCGCCGCTGGCAGGAGAACAGATTGCCGGCGAGATCACCAATGCTGAAGCCGGGTTCCTGATGGAACTGGCCGGAAGGCTCGAGGGAGAGGGGCCGATCGTCGAAATCGGGACCCACCTGGGCAAATCGACCGGTGTCCTGGCGGCGGGCAAGGAACGGAACCGCGAGCTGATCACCGTGGATAACTACACCTGGAATTCACTGGAAATGTCACCGGAGCTGTTCCACCTGATGACGGGTCGAATCCTTGACCTCGGGCGCTTGGTACTGAATGTGACCCGGGTCCGAATGGACAAGGAGGTGTTCTATTCGACCTGGGAGGGACCTGTCCCGGCGATGATCTTCCTGGACGCGGATCATTCCTATGAGGAGACCCGGCAAGACCTGGAATGGGCCATCACGACCGGCGCCGGAACGATCTGTGGTCATGATTATCGATCAGAGCATCCCGGGGTGATCCAGGCCGTCGACGAGGCGGGTGGTCCCGGTGAACTCTTCGAATCGATCTTCGTACTCTGACCGGAGATGAGACCCCTGCGCGTACTCTACGTTTCAGACAAGGCCGACATCGTCGGTGGGGGAGAGATATCCCTCCTCCACCTGATCAGCGGTCTGCAGGCAGCAGGGGGGATCGAGCCGCTCCTGGCGGTTCCGGCACCGGGTGAGCTGTCAGCCCGGGCGGAGGCGCAGGATTTATCTGTAGTTATGCTGCCCCAACCGCGGATCCGGGCGCGCCCCTGGAGCCTCCCCGGCCTCCGGAAGGCTGCCGGGCGGGTGATCTCAGGGATACAGCCCGACCTCATCCATGCCAACAGCGCGAGATCGATGTTGATCGCGGGCGTGGCTGGCAGGCGCAGTGGGATACCGGTCGTCTGGCATGTACGGGTGGAGGGACGGGACATCTTCGATCGATCACTGGCCTCAAACGCTTCCCTGATCATCACCCCGACCAGGGTGGTAGCCTCACGGTATCCTTCGGCAGAGGTCCATGTGATCCCGAATCCGATACCGGTACACGAGGTCGATCCCGGATCTGAAGATCGGGATCAGCTTCGGTCCCGATACCTTCAGGGCGAGGACTACCTCCTCCTGGCCGTCGGGGAACTGGGGCCTCACAAAGGATATTTCCGCGTGATCAAGGCGCTGGCACAGCTCGATCCATCGCTCTCATGGCAATTACTGATCTGCGGCAGGGAGGCGGCTGACGGCGCCGGATTCAGGCGGAAGCTGGAAGAGCTCATTGCGATCAGAGATCTGAAAGACAGCGTTCATCTGCTCGGCTTCAGGGAGGATGTACCGGAACTGATGCTGGCCTCCGATCTGCTCATTCATGCCCCTGATTTTGAGGGCTTCGGTCGGGTATTCGTCGAAGCGATGGCGGCTGGTCTCCCGCTGGCAGTGTCACCGGCCGGTGGTCTGAAGGAATTGCATGAAGAGACCGGCCTGGGCTGGGTCGCGGAGGACATGACACCCGAGACCCTGGCCAGGACCGTGGAGAAGGCTCTCGGGAACAGAGAGGGACGGGAATCATTCCGGACCGTCGCCCCCGGGATGGCGGCTGAGAAATACTCCGTAGAAATGCACGCCGCGCGGGTCAAGGAGCTCTACCTGAAACTGCTCGACAACGACGGTTCGACGATCGAAACGCCGGCGTGAAGGACTTCCTGAAGAGAGTGCTCATCCGGCTCGGTGTGACGAACCTCAGCGATATCGGACGGATAGCCCGACGCCTGCTCTACGGTCTGTTCGACCTGGGTGGACACCTCCTCATTGCCCTGCCGCGACTCGTGACCGGGCGATGGAAGGAAACCTGGCCCGACCCCGTCAGGAAGGTGCTCATCATCCGTATCGACAGGATCGGGGATCTGATCCTCTCCACGCCGGTCCTCAGGGCTGTCAGGGAGACCTGGCCGGAGGCCGACGTCGACCTGCTCATAGCCGGTTACACCCGCGACCTGGTTGTCAGCAACCCCTGTGTTGACCGGATTCTCATCCACGATGCAGATGTCGCCCTGGTTCTGCACCCGGGGCTCCGGCAGAACCGGTTAGCCTGGCTGAGCGGGGCCAGGGTACGGATCGGGTATACCGGCGCCGGTGGAGGATTCTATCTGACCCGGCGACAGAAGGATGACCGCGCCGTTCGCATCAGGCATGAGGTCCGCTCCGCCCTCGAGATCGCCAGATTGGCCGGGTGCAGCACAACTGACAGGTCATTGATGATCTCCACGACCAGGGAGGGAGAGACAGAGGCCGAGGAGTTCTTCCAACGGGAAGGAATCGAAGGAGTAACAGTCGCTATACACCCCGGCGCGAGACAGGAATACATCCGTTGGAGCGAGGTGGGATTCGCTGCTGTTGCTGACACTCTCATCAGGATGCATGGCGTCACGGTACTGTTGACCGGATCGGCCGGGGAACTGAACCTCATCGAAGAGGTTGTCGGACTGATGGAGGAAGAGCCGGTCGTCGCGTGTGGATTCCCGCTCACAACCTTGGTGTCACTTCTTGGCCGATGTGACCTGTTTCTGGGGAACAGCACCGGTCCGATGCATATGGCCACGGCCATTCAGGTACCGGTGGTGGCGATATTCGGGGCCACTCATCCCCTCGACAGTCATCATGAGTGGGGTCCGTGGGGGGCTGACCACCAGGTGGTGACCTTCGATCGAGCCCTGGCCCGGGAACGCTCGGACGAATGCACTCCCTACGACTGCATGAGCCTGATCCCGGTGGATGATGTCCTGAGCGCGGTCCGGAATCAACTGGCGATGATCCGGGATCCGGATCTTCGCGCCGAAGGTTTCAGCGATCGGGTGATACCTGGGGGGGGGGAATTCCGTTCGGAGATGGTCATCGCTGCCGATGCGCGGGAGTGGGTCCCTGGCAGGTATACCGGGATTGGAAGGTTTCTCGAAGAGATCATCAGGCGCTCTCTTGAAGTGAGACCGGAGTGGCAGTGGATCCTCTACCAGCACTCCGAAAACATCGAATTGATCAATGATGAACGGATCACCTACCGGGTGTTGAACAGGTCAGCGGCACCGGTCGTAGACCAGGTTGTGTTTCCCCGCGCCCTTCGCCGTGACAGACCCGATCTGTTTTTCTCCCCCTATCCGAAGACACCCTGGAGGGCGCCCTGTCCGGTGGTATCCACCATCCATGATGTCATGCAGCTCACCCTGCCGCCTGAGATGGGAGGCCTGAGCGGGCTGGGACGCTGGTGGATGAAATGGTATTTAGAACGATCATGCCGGCAATCGACAGCGATTGTGGTGGTCTCGGATGCTTCCGCCTATGAAGCTCGGTCATCACTCGCGATACCGCGGGAGAGGATCCGCGTCATTCATCAGCGCGCCGGAGCCCACTTCCGGCCCGAAGTCGTGCTTGATGATGAGATCTGTCTCAACCGGTTCTCGATCACCCGTCCCTACTTCATGGTGGTAGGCAACTTCAAGCCCCACAAGAACGTCGCGATTCTGCTGCGGGCCTGGCCGCGACTGCTGGAGACGCATCCCGGGGCGCTGCTGGTACTGGCCGGCAGCCGTGCTGAAGGGTCCGACCTCCACCGACTGGAGGAGGAACTGGGTATCCCGGGATCGATCAGATGGATCGAGTCGATCGATTCGCGCGATCTGGGGGCGCTCTATCGTCATGCGGTCGCCCTGCTGCAGCCTTCACTGAAAGAAGGATTCGGCCTTCCGGTCGTTGAAGCGATGACCAGCGGCACCCCGGCGATCGTATCGACCGGCGGCAGTTTGCCCGAGGTGCAGGCTGAGGGCCTGCCGATCCTTGAACCCGATGATATCGAGGGCTGGATCGGCGAGATGCGGAAGCTCCTCGATGACAGGGATGAATATGACCGGCTTTCCGGTATCGCTGTCGAACAGGCAACCAGATTCTCCCCCGAACAGACCACCGACCAGCTCCTCAACCTGTTCTATGCCCTGAAACGTCGAAGGTCAGAAGATCAGGCAGGAATGAGCTGACAGCGCAATCCAGTCGGAGGCTCGATCTGATAATTAACATTGGATTGTGACAAGTTCCCAGGCGGGAGTTTACGGATCCTGAGGGGCAGTTTCGACGGTGTATCAGAACTTCTGCATGAGAATGCAGGTCAACTGATGCTTTTCTTCAGCTGTGACGCGCTTTGGAGGTATCAACTGCTTACCTACCGTCCAATGGTCACCCTCCCAGAATTGCCAGAACTCTTGATCGATAGTAATACCGTTATTCTCTTCCAGCCATCGCCGAAGATCACTGCGTGAGAATGCCTGTGTTATATAGGGTGCTCCCTGGCCATAGCTTGACCCGGATAATTCATACACGTTCCTGACGTAGCTTCTCTCATTATATGGACATGTCAGAATGAGATGACCACCGGGCTTCAACAGAGAAAACATATTCCGGACAGCGTCATCTGGTTCCTGGATATGTTCGAGGACGCTAATGCATGTGATGAGATCAAACGTATCCGATAGACGTGTCGCGGTAATGTCATCATCGATCACGTGATAGTGTCGATTCAGCATACCAGAAGGCCAGTAATCACGGACGTTGTCAATTGCGGTCACCAGGCATCCACAATTGCGCAGTAGGTGTGGTAATGCAGTGGTTCCAGTGCCCACATCAAGGATTGTGTTCGGATAGATTTCACAGAGTTTGTTAAAGACGAAGCTGAATTCAACCGGTCGTTCGTTGAAACGTGTAAAGGATTGAGACTCAAACTCCCGCTTATTGATCCATTTTGGGTAACGATTCAGAAGGTTCTTAATCACCTGTTTAACGAATGACAGCATCAGGTACCTCCATACGATTGGTCAAACCAGCCGGCTTATTTGACCTGGTCTCATAATATTGTGACCACTGACCCGTGAAGTTAACTCAGGTCTGCCGTTAGCATGGCCTCGTAGACCTGAATTGTCCGGCGGGCAGTCTCCTCCCATGTGAACAATCTACCCCGCACACGGCTGTCATTACGCATGACAGTGAGTCGATCTGAATCGTGGAGTACTTCGTCGAGCCGACCCGCCATCTCCTCTGGGGAGAGAGGATTGAAGTATTCGACGCATGTACCGCCCAGCTCGTGGAAGACAGGGATGTCACTGACCAGGCAGGCGGCCCCCGAGGCCATCGCCTCGACCAGGGGAAGGCCGAATCCCTCAAAGCGGGACGGGAACACAAAGAGGGAAGCGTTCCGGTAGAGACCGGGAAGGTCATCCTGGTCGATATACCCTGTGAAATGGATCTTTTCTCTGATGCCGCTCTGATCGATTGCCTCCCTGATGGACTTAAATCCCCCCCAGTCCTCCTTGCCCACCAGCACCAGGTGCGGTACGTCGCCGAAACGGAGCTCATGGAAGAGGATGTATCCCTTAATGAAAGCATCAAGATTTTTCTTCGGGTCCGCTGCCCCAACCAGGAGGATGTAGGGCGCGGGAACGGAATACGCCGTCAGGACCGATCCCTCCTTCTCCTCATCCTCGGGAGCCATGAAGACCGGAGAGATGCCGAGCGGGGTACCGGTGAACTGCTCTGCCAGATCGGGACGGTATTCACGCAGCTCATCTGCCAAGGTCTCAGACACAGCGACTATATGGTCTGATCGCTTCAGACCCTGGTCAAGAGAGATACGCCATCGGCGGGCGTACTCCCGGTCGAACAGCTCGGGGTGGTGCACCGGCCCGAGGTCATGGACCGTCATAACCGTCAATCCCGATCGGAGTACCGGTACCTGTTCCTGCATGGCGTGCAGGAGGTCGAATTTACCGGTGAAGAGATGAAGAAGGGGTAGGTCCATGTGCCTGTTTACGATCGCGAAAATTCTGCCGGGCAGGGGGATAAGTCGCTCCTCGACATTCGGCTGGTCGAACCGTGGCGTGTTTGCCCGGTCGGACGATCGGAAGAGGCAGTCGATGAGAGCGATCCGGGGTTCGGCAAGTTGCATGATCAGGTGCCGGGTGAGTTGCAGGGCATAGGTGGCAATGCCGCGCTTCATATGTGCGTGGAACTGGTTCGAGTAGAGGCCGATCCGCGGAGCGGAATTGTTCATCGATCTGTCCCGTTTGCTACGCTGCTGGCACTCGCAGGCAGAAGTGTTCGGTATATGGCCGCGGTCTCTGCCGCGATCCGCTGCCAGTTGTGCTCCTCCTCGAAAGCCTTCCGGGCCGTCGAACCCATGGTCGCGAGATCGTGTCTGCTGGTTTCCAGTACCCGACTGAGACCGGAAGCAAGACCGGCGACGCTCGGATCGACCAGGAACCCATGCTCACCATCCCGGATAATCTCGGCGAACACACCAACATGGGTGGCGAGTACCGGTTTCGCGGTCGAGAGTGAGAGCCGGAGTACTCCACTGTCGTAGATGTGCTCATAAGGAAGAGCGACGCAATCAGCCGCCTCGAAGTATCCCACCAGGTCCTCCGTCCTGATATACTCACCGTGGAAGCCCACACGTTCTCCAAGCCCCTGTTCGGCGATCATCTGTTCCAGTTCATCGGCATATCCGGGATCGGTCCGGTTCCCGACGATGAGTATCCGGGCGCTCCGATTCTGTTCAGAGAGACCCGCGAAGGCCTCGATCAGCAGGTGGATCCCCTTATAGCGGCGGATCGCGCCGAATACGAGGATGAGGAGATCCTCCTCTCCGATGCTGAATCGCTCGCGCACCTCATCACCGGAGATCCCGGACCCGGCAGTCAGAAAATCGAAATTGCCGTGGGGGATGGCGGAAATCTTCTCCGGACTGAGACTGAAATCCCGGATCAGTTCCTCCCGGTCCCCCCGGGTGTGTGTGATTATTGCGTCAGAGAACCGGTAGATGAGGCGGAACACTGTCATCATGCCGAAGGCGTTCCGCTCTTTCTCATCATGGGGCAGCACGTTGTGCGCGGTATAGACGACCTTGAACGGCTTGAGTCTCATCAGGGCGAGAGGCAAGATATCTTTCCGGGCGGTGATGATCGACTGTATGTGAAGGATGTCCACTCCATGTTTCCGCAGGGCGTTGAATATAGTCTGCCACTGCTCGCGGTATCCCGCCTTCCTGTCGATGATGTCGAGCAGTTCATACGTTCTCGGGGTATCGATCAGCTCGTTTCCGATACTCGTCAGCTGGAATACCGTGAGGCCCTGCCCGGCCAGCCCTTCACAGAGACCGTGAGCGTAGTAGCAGAAACCCCCGAATCCCGAGACCTCCAGGACGGCGACTCGAATGTTCCGATCGGAGAGATCCAATACGCTTCTCCCTCGTCGGGCGACCCATTCCCCTTGCAGACGCCCCTACTCCCGTAGTTTAGTCTTCCGGTACGTCGTTCCGTCCATGTTTTTCCCGGTACTCCGATACCGCCCATGCGATCGATGACCGTGATGAAAATTACTGACCGGATCAGATCATTCGTGCAGAACGCTCGCGGGGAGGAGGGATCCCTTCAGAGGGATGCCGTCGAGGGCGTGTTCTGGACCTCGGGTGCGACGGTCGTATCACGGGTCGTCTCATTCCTGAGGACGATCATACTGGCACGCCTGCTGGTACCGGAGGATTTCGGTCTCTTCGGCACCGCGCTGGCCGCATTCGCTGCGCTCCAGGTCTTCACAGAGACCGGAGCAACCTCTCTGCTGGTGCAGAAGCAGGAGATCGACGACCGGTACTGGAACAGCGGATGGGTCATCAGCATCATCCGGGGGATGATCCTCTGCGCGTTCCTCTCCCTTTTCAGCGGTGTGGTCGCGGACTTCTACTCCCGACCGGCTCTCGGTCCCATCCTCCGGGTCCTGGCGCTCTCTTTCCTGCTCGAAGGCTTCAACAACATCGCGCTGATACAGCTGCAGAAGCACATGCGGTTCAAGCGGAAGGTCGCCATCGCCCAGATCGCTGAATTGTGCGGCTCTCTGGCTGCGATCACTTTGGGGATCATCCTGCAATCATACTGGGCACTTGTATTCGGGAAACTGGTCACCTCGGTGATCCTGTTGCTCCTCTCCTGGATCATGGTCGATTTCGTGCCCCGCCTCCGGTTCGATCGCTCACTCACCCTGGAATTCCTGAACTTCGGCAAGCCGATGTTCGTCATTTCAGTGCTGGTGTACATCATTACCAGCGTCGACGATCTCATCCTCGGTAAAGTACTCGGGATGACAGTTCTGGGCTACTATACGATGGCATACGGGCTTGCCAGTTTCACGACTCTGCACGTTTCACGGACCATCGGACAGGTGGTCTTTCCGGCCTACGCACGGCTCCAGGATGAGCCGGAGAAACTGGAGCGGGGTTTCGTCACGGTATTCTTCTATACCACACTGGTGGTCGCTCCCCTGTCGATAGGACTCGCTCTGGTTGCGGGAGAATTCACGCCGGTCGTTATGAGTGAACAGTGGATCCCCATGATTCCTGCCCTGCGGATACTCTGTTTCCTCGGCCTATTCCGGGCGGTCGGTTCTATCACCGGGCCGCTTATTCTCGGATCGGGCCGGCCCGATTTCATGCGGAACAACAAGCTGGTAGAATTCACAGTGTTTGTTGTAGGCATCTACCCCGCCCTCAGGTACGGAGGAATAATTGGGGTGTGTCTCTTCACGACTGCGATCTATGCCCTCAGTTTCATCCTTCATATGCGGTCTGCACAAAAGATTCTACCCGGGATTGTGAAGCCGGTCATCCGGATGACCGGCCTGATAATGGTATGTGTTGGAGTGATGAGTGCGGTGGTTGTGGCAGAAGATATTCTGCTATTCGAGCAGGATTCGTTGCTGGCACTGATCGTGATGGTGGCTTCCGGGGCAGCCACTTACCTGCCGCTGGCGTTCCTCATAAGAAAAAGAGTCCAGATCTTGCTTTGAACCACTCTTCAATCAGGCAGCAGGGCATCGACGATCCGCTCTGAAGCTGCGCCATCCCAGCCCTCAGGCCTCCTGCCCTCGCTCTCCTCCCGCGAGGTGAGAGCCTCTCTCCAGGCAGCAACCAGACCATCGGTGGTGATGGGCCAGGGCGCCATCCGGTTGGTTCCCTCGGTGATGGTTATCGGGCGCTCGGTCTGTTCGCGCATCGTCACGCACGGGATACCCAGAACGGTCGTCTCCTCCTGGATACCACCCGAATCAGTAAGCACCGTTGCGGCACCCTCCATGAGGGAGATCATCTCGGAATACCCCACCGGTTCGATGATCATGAGGGGATCGAGGAGTACGTCGAGACCGAAGGCTTCTATATTCTTTTTTGTCCGGGGGTGAATGGGCAGGACCACGGGGATTTCCCAGGCGATCGCGCCCAGCGCCTCCAGGACCCGGGTGAGGGATTCGACCGTATCGACGTTCGAAGGACGGTGAAGGGTGACAGCTGCGTATTCCGACCGCTTCAGACCGAGGCGTCCCGGCATATCGATGCTTCCGGCTTTCGGGAGCTGGTTCAGCAGGGTGTCGATCATGACGTTGCCGACGAACCGGATGCGCTCTTCCGGGATACCCTCGGCAATCAGGTTCGGATGGGCATCCCGGCTGGGAGTGAAGAGCAGGTCGGAGAGCCGGTCGGTGATGATGCGGTTGATCTCCTCCGGCATGTTCCAGTTGCGACTGCGCAAACCAGCTTCGACGTGAGCGATGCTGGTGCCGGTCTCCCCCCTCAGCTTCACGGTTACCAGTGAACATGCCAATGTGGAATTGACATCACCGACGACGAGCAACCATGTCGGCCGATGCTCCAGTAGGACCGGCTCGAAGGCGAGCATGATGCGGGCAGTCTGATCGGCATGACTGCCGGAGCCGACACCAAGGTAGGCGTCGGGGGTGGGTATCTCCAGGTCCTCGAAGAAGGCCTCCGACATGGCGAAATCGTAGTGCTGACCCGTGTGGACCAGGACGCGGTCTATACCGCGTGCATCCAGCGCTCTCAGGATGGGAGCCACCTTCATGAAATTGGGACGCGCTCCGGCAACGAGCATCACACGCATCAGGTTCAGCCGCCTTCCCCGGTATTGTCCAGTATCTTCCTGCAGAACGTATGTACGATACGGGCGTTATCACGCCAGGTGAATCCCTTATCGACCAGCCGTTCCGGACCGACCCGACCCAGTTGCTCCCGCAGATCGACATCTGTAGCCAGGTTTGTCAGTGCTCCTACCCACTCCTCCGGACTTCCCTCCTTCACCATCAGCGCCGAACCGCCCAGGACCTCCCGCAGATTGGGCATGTCGGTCGAGATGATTGGCCGACCGGCTGCCATATACTCGAGCAGTTTGATCGGAACGCCATGGAAGCCCGACTCATAAAGCATACGGAGAGGATTGACCAGGATATCACACAGCGCGGCATATGTAGGGATTTGGTCATGGGCGACGTTGCCGGTGAAGACAACCGCGTCGGAGAGTCTGCTCCTGTCGACCGCCTCGACAGTCGAGACATCCCTGAATCCGGCTCCGATGAGAAGCAGTTTCAGTTCAGGGAGGGATCCACGCGCGATCCGGAATCCCTCCAGCAGGGTCTGCAGGTCGTGATAGGGAGCGAAGGTGCCGATGTACCCGACCACGATCGATCCTTCCACTTCCGATCGTATCGATTCGGGCACTTCTTCCGGTGACGCCTCCGAGAACGCTTCAGGTCTGACACCGTTCGGCACCACGATCAGGTCTTCCGGTCTGGCACCGGCTTCGATAAGCATATCATGCAGGGGTCCGGTCACGGCGGTCACACCCGCCGCGCCTGCCAGGGCCCGGCGTTCGAACCTCCGGACAACCAGATCGGGATTGTCCCATGAGAGCACTCCGTTCGTCTCGAGGACATAGGGGATGCCGGCGTCAAGGGCACCACTGATCGCTCCGGAGACGAACACATCGAAACGGATGATCACGATCTCGATGTCGTTCTCAATATAGAGACGACTGAAAAAGGAGCGTTTCCTCCGGTCACGCAGATATTTCCTGAGCTGATAGAACTCGAGTTTGCGCTGGCGGAGTGGGGCGGGGAGCCGGCTAAAGATCCGGTTGGCTGTGGTCTCCCTGAACTTGCGTTTCGGCGTAGTCGGAGTATTTACAAAGGGGGTATGCACGATGAGGTCGGGAACGAACTCCCTGAAGGCGATAGTGAATTCCCTGGTGTGGACAAGAGGCCCGCCGTAATCGGCATATGAGATGTAGGCTGCCCTCATTAGCTACTTTTTGTTCCCCGTTTCCTGATATTGAACAGATCGACCCGGGTTAAGTAATCCTTGCCTGAGTCCTTCATGGGCGCGCACGTTACGGTCCCTGGAATCAGCTTCCATTTCAGTCCGTTTCCTTCATCGGATCCACAAAATGGTTCAGAGGCCCTGTGCCATGTCCGAGTCCCGGCGCCGAACGGATCGCTTCGGTGATGAAGGCCTTGGCTCTCTGCACCGCGTCGGCCATGGAGTCTCCCTTCGCCAGGCCGGCGGTGATCGCCGCCGACAGAGTACAGCCGGTGCCGTGTGTATGCTTCTGATCGAGCAGGGGGGCCCGGAGCTCGGTGAAGGTGGAGCCATCGTACAGTATATCGACAGCCTCCTCCGCCGCATCTGTTTCCACCGGCAGATGCCCACCCTTGATAAGGACAGCCCCCGGACCGAGCGACGCGATTGCCTTCGCGGCTTCCCGTATCTCCGCGAGGGTGGAGAGGGGATCCGTTCCCAGGAGTACAGCGGTCTCATGCAGGTTTGGTGTCAGCAGGTCGGCCAATGGCAGTATCCTCCCGATCAGTGCCTCCTCGGCGTCCGGCTCGAGCAGGCGCGATCCGGCGGAAGAGATCATGACCGGATCGACGACCAGGTTGGGGGGTGGAAATTCCTCGAACGCTTCCGCCAGCGCGGTGATGATCGCCCCGGTTGCGAGCATACCCGTTTTTACGGCATCGATTGTGATATCGGTCATCACCTGACGGTACTGCTCGGCCACGAACTCAGGCGGAGGAGTGTGGATCGCGGTCACACCCAGGGTGTTCTGGGCGGTGAGGGCGGTGATCACGGAAGTGCCATAGACGCCGAACTGATGAAAGGTCTTCAGGTCAGCCTGGATCCCGGCTCCTCCTCCCGAATCGGAGCCGGCAATGGTCATGGCAACAGGCAGTGAACGAGAAGAATGCGATGGACGGCCCATGTATGATTAATCCTGAGGTGATTGAGATAACAATCAACGCACTGGATTAGTGTAATCCGATTCTAAGCTCATTACCATGAATGATGGCAGGCTTATACCGGCTTGCGACCGACGAACAGTAGATTGCTGCTGAATCGTCGATCCAACCAGGTGCGTGGGTCGGGCTGTTCCTGGAGTAGATCGAGGTGATGGTAATCTTTGATCGATGGAGGAGGAAGCTCCGGGCGGGGAGCATGACGTAATTTTCGGATTGTACTCCTGACGTTTTCCATAACCCACCACGACCAATCACTCTTCAGAGTACCACCACCTGCGAGTTCAAGCACCTCAACCCCGGACCGTTGGGCCAGACGTCTCAGTTCGACTATGCTATACGGTTTTTCGAAGAAGTCCTTCTCCACCAGTC
>JALGWK010000269.1 GCA_025774205.1 bacterium | reverse complement strand
TGCCCCTGAAGGCGCACGTGCTCGCCGCCCGCTCGGGACACGCGGCCAATGTCGAGATCGTCCGCAAGCTGCGCCAGTTCCAGGAGCGGAAAGAGATCGAGCTGAAGTACCAGGGAGGGAAGGCGCAGAAGGGCCTGCTCGACGTCAGGGCCATCACCCGCATCCTCCCGCACCGCTACCCCTTCCTCCTGGTGGACCGGATCATCGAACTGGTGCCGCGGGAACGGGTGGTGGGACTGAAGAACGTCACCATCAACGAACACTTCTTCCAGGGGCACTTCCCCGGCGCACCGGTCATGCCCGGCGTCCTCATCGTCGAGGCGATGGCCCAGGTCGGCGGAATCCTCATGCTCCACACCCTCGATGACGCGCAGGACCAGGTCGTGCTGTTCATGAGTATCGACAAGGTACGGTTCCGCCGGCCGGTGGAGCCGGGAGATCAGCTTCGGCTGGAAGCCGAAGTGATCAAGCTGAAGTCGAAGATGTGCAAGCTCCAGGGCCGGGCCTATGTCGACGGACAGCTGGTGGCTGAAGGGGAGCTGATGGCTACCATCCAGCCGAGAGTATCTGAACCGGAGGCGGGCAGGTGAGTTCTGACGCCGTCGTCATCCATCCCACGGCACTGGTCGAAGAGGGCGCGGAACTCGGTCCGGGCGTTGAAATCGGACCGTTCGCGTACGTGGAGCGGGAGGTGGTGCTGGGGGCGCGGGTCAAGATCGGTCCTCACGCGCATATCGCCGCCTGGTCCCGCCTGGCGGAGGATGTGGTTGTCTTCACCGGCGCGGCGGTGGGGAATATCCCGCAGGATCTCAAGTTCGCCGATGAGGAATCGATCCTGGAAGTCGGCCCCCGGACCATAATCCGGGAGTTCTGCACCCTCCATCGGGGCACGGTCGACAAGGGCGCCACGATCATCGGCGCCGACTGTCTGCTGATGGCGTATGTGCATATCGCTCACGACTGCGTGGTCGGGGACCACACCATCATCGCCAACGCGGTCCAGGTGGGCGGTCACGTAATTCTCGGGGATCACGTCATCATCGGCGGTTCAACCCCCGTGCACCAGTTCTGCCAGGTCGGCGATCACGCCATGATCGGGGGCGGTTTCCGGATCGTCCAGGATGTGCCGCCCTTCATCCGCGCGGCCGGCGAACCGCTGCGACCCTCGGGGGTGAACTCGGTCGGACTGAAGCGACGGGGCTATTCCGATGAAGCGGTCACCACCCTCAAGAAAGCCTACCGCATCCTCTTCCGTTCCGGTCTCTCCCGGACCAATGCCCTCCAGCGCATCCGGGAGGAACTGCCGGCCACTCCCGAGATCGATGTCCTGGTCACCTTCATAGAGGGATCGGAGAGGGGACTGATCGGGTGAACAGCTCACCCCCCCGGCCCGACGGGCTGAGGATCGGGGTGGTGGGGGTCGGCCATCTCGGAACCTACCATGCAGGCAAATACCTTTCCCATCAGGCAGTCACTTCCCTGACCCTGTTCGATACCGAACCGGGCAAGGCTGAACATCTGGTCGGGGAGATCGAGCAACGCAACGGGGAGGTCGAACCACGTATCGGGGAGGTCGAACCACGTATCGGGGAGGTCGAGCAAGTCAACGCGGTGCTCGAGGCATCGATACCGGTCGCAGTGGCCGGTACGCTCGAAGAGTGCCTGGCGGTGTGCGACGCGGTCACGGTCGCGGTCCCCACGAGCGCCCATCGCGAGGTGGCCGGTCAGGCGCTTGCGGCCGGCTGTCATGTCCTGGTCGAGAAACCGATCGCGGATGACTCCCGGGCCGCCGGAGAACTGGTCGAAGCTGCCATCGCTGGCGGCCGGATCCTCCAGGTCGGGCACGTGGAACGGTTCAATCCGGCCTTCCAGGGACTCGATATCGAAGGGCTTTCGCCCGGTTTCATCGAGGCCCATCGCCTGGCGCCCTGGAACCCCCGCGGTACCGATGTCGGCGTGGTCTTCGACCTGATGGTGCACGACCTCGACCTGATCCTCCATCTCGTTGGCGAGCGGCCCGACTCGGTGGCGGCGGTCGGTGTTCCGGTCATCTCCGGCACACCCGACATCGCCAACGCCCGGATCACCTTCCCCGGCGGCTGCGTGGCCAACATTACCGCCAGCCGGGTCTCGCTGGCTCCGATGCGCAAGCTCCGCATGTTCCAGCCGGCCGGCTACCTCTCCTTCGACCTTCAGGCGGGACGGCGTGAGTTCGTAAGACTCCGCGACGCCGGGGAGGTACCCGGAGGGAGCGAGCAGGCACTCCTGCGGATCGGTGACCAGGCGGTCACCCGCGCCGAGGAGGGTGGGGAACAGGACGCCCTGGCGCTCGAGGTGGACGCCTTCCTGCGGGCTGTCAGCTCTGCTTCAGGAGCTGGAGAATACCTCCCCCCGCACGGGGTGTCGGGCAGGGAAGCCACCGCCGCCCTCGAGTTGGCCGAGGAGATAACCGGACAGATCGGTGGAAACTGACAACAATCGACAGCATCTCTTCCTCATTGCCGGCGAGGCCTCCGGGGACCTCCATGCCTCTGCCCTGGTCCGGGAGCTCCTGGATCGTGATCCCTCCTTGAGATTCTCCGGTATCGGCGGGGCGCGACTTCAGGATGCCGGTCTCGACCTGCTCCATCACAGCGATCAGCTCTCTTTCATGGGTTTCGCCGAGGTCATCCGGCACCTGCCCTGGCTCCGACGGGTGCTGAGCGATGTCCGGCTCTTTCTCGAAACGCACCGTCCCGCGCTCGTCATCCTGGTCGACTTCCCCGCCTTCAACCTCAGGGTGGCCCGCATCGCGAAGGAACTCGACCTCAAGGTCCTCTACTATATCGCCCCGCAGGTCTGGGCCTGGCATGAGGAACGGGTGGCCACCCTGGCCGAGGTCACCGATGCTCTTGCCTGCGTTCTGCCTTTCGAGCAGGCGTTCTTCGAAGAGAAGGGGAAAGAATACGGGGTGGAACTGGAAGTCCGCTATGTGGGGCACCCCCTGATCGACGCGGCCGTTCCCCGGATCGACGCGTCTGCCTTCCGGGAGGAGATGCTCCTGCCCGGGAATGCCGAGATCCTCGCCCTGCTGCCGGGCAGCCGGCTTCAGGAGATCTCGCGGCTCCTGCCTCAGATGGCGGAGGCAGCGGAGATCCTGGG
>JALGWK010000268.1 GCA_025774205.1 bacterium | reverse complement strand
GAGGCCTTTCGGAACGTGATATCCGAGATGGGGCTCGAAAAGAAGATCGAAGTGAAGCCCACGGGTTGTCACGGGTTCTGCGAGATGGGGCCCCTGTTCACGATGACACCGTCAGGCTTTTTCTACCCGCAGGTCCAGGCGAGTGACGCCGCTGAGATCGTCGAGAAGACCCTGCTGAACGCTGAAGTCGTGGAGAGACTTCTCTATCATGACCCCCAGACCGATGAAGCCATTGCCAAAGAAGCTGACGTTCCCTTCTACAAGCACCAGAAGCGGATCATCCTGGCTGAGAACGGACACCTGAACCCGACCGATATCGAGGATTATCTCTCGATCGGCGGTTACCGGGGGCTGGCACACGTCCTGGACAGCATGACTCAGGACGAGGTCATCACGGAGGTGCTCGACTCCGGGCTCGCCGGACGTGGTGGCGCCGGATTTCCGACCGGCAGGAAATGGGAGCTCTGCAAGAACCAGCCGAACGATCCGAAGTATCTGGTATGCAATGCTGATGAAGGCGATCCCGGTGCCTACATGGACCGGAGTATCCTGGAAGGAAACCCGCATCGGGTCGTCGAGGGAATGATTATCGGCGCATTCGCCATCGGAGCCTCCCGGGGATTCATTTACGTCCGCCATGAGTACGCGCTGGCAGTCGAGCGGATCACCGGCGCGATCGAAGACGCCAGGGCGGCCGGAATGCTGGGTGAGGACATCCTCGGTAGCGGCTTCGACTTCGACCTGAAGGTGGTCAGGGGCGCGGGTGCGTTCGTCTGCGGTGAGGAATCAGCGCTACTGAAATCCCTCGAGGGCCTCAAGGGTGAACCGAAGCAGCGCCCCCCCTTCCCTGTCGAGCAGGGGTTCCAGAACAAACCGACGGTGATCAACAACGTCGAAACCTGGGCGAATGTCCCCCACATCATCAACAACGGGGCTGAGTGGTTCGCCGGATTCGGCACCGAGAGCAGTGCAGGGACCAAGATCTTCTCCCTGGTAGGCAAGGTGAACAATACCGGCCTGGTCGAGGTTCCGATGGGAGTGACGATCAGGGAGATCGTATTCGATATCGGAGGCGGTATCCCCAACGGCAAGAAATTCAAGGCCGTCCAGACAGGTGGACCCGCCGGCGGATGTCTCCCCGCGAGCATGCTCGACCTGCCGGTGGATTTCCATGCTCTGCAGCAGGCCGGGACCATCATGGGATCGGGCGGGCTGATCGTGATGGATGAGGATACCTGCATGGTGGATCTGGCCAGGTACTTCACGAAGTTCCTCGAAGAGGAATCATGCGGAAAATGTTACTCCTGCCGTAAAGGGACCCAGCGGATGCGGGAACTGCTCGACGACATCTGCGAGGGACGGGGCACATTGGCCCATCTGGACCTGCTGGAGGAACTCGGCCCCGCGGTCAACGCCGCCAGCATGTGCGGATTGGGGCAGAACGCCGCGAATCCGGTCCTGAGTACGCTCCGGTATTTCCGTGACGAGTACATACGGCATATCGTGGACAAGCGCTGTGACGCCTTTGTCTGCAGGGAGCTCGTCGCCGCGCCGTGTCAGTCGGGCTGCCCGCTCGGTACCGAAGCCTGGCGTTATATCGCCCATATCGCCGAGGGAGAATACGAGGAGGCTTACAAAGCCATCCGTGTTTCGAATCCGTTCCCTTCCGTCTGCGCGAGAGTATGTGATCACCCGTGCGAGCAGAGATGTCGGCTGGGAACCACCGGTCAGGATCCTATCGCGATACGAGCACTGAAACGATTCGTCACAGATACGGTGGATCCGAGCGTGTTCGAGCAGGAACGAACGGCTCTATCAAAGGAGAAGAAGGTTGCCGTGGTGGGTGCCGGACCGGCCGGTCTTACAGCCGCTCACCTTCTCTCTCTTGACGGCTACAAGGTCACGGTCTTCGATGCCAACAAGAAGCCGGGGGGCATGCTGATCCTCGGGATCCCGGCGTTCCGGCTTCCCCGCGAGGTCCTCGAACGAGAGATCGAAGCGCTCATCAATGACAATGTCACGCTGAGCATGGGGAAGGTGTTGGGACAGGATATCACCATCGACCAGCTGTTCGAAGACGGCTTCGATGCCGTCTTCCTCGCGTTGGGCTCGTTGAAGAGTCAGCGCCTGGGTGTGGATGGCGAGGACACAGAAGGGGTGTTCCCCTCCATCGAGTTCCTGAAGGCGTTCAACCTGAATGACGCATCGCTGGCCAGAGGGAACGTGGGGGTCATCGGCGGCGGCAACTCGGCTGTGGACGCCGCCAGGATCGCCCTGCGCCAGGAAGGAGTAGATAAGGTCACTATCATCTACCGCCGGACCCGGGAGGAGATGCCGGCGTTCCAGGAGGAGATCGACGGCGCTATCGAAGAAGGAGTCATCCTCGAAACACTCCTTTCGCCTCTGAGTATCCTGACAGAGGACGGCACCCTGACGGGTATCGAGTGCATCAAGAACGAGCTCGGCGACCGCGATAACAGCGGGCGCCGGCGACCGGTGCCTGTGGACGGATCAGAACACTCCATCCCGCTCGACACCCTTATCATCGCGATCGGTGAGAAGCCGGAGATCAACGATGTTCATGTCGAAGGGAAAACGGCGATCGAGGCTTCGGATTGGGGAACCGTCACGAACGACCCCGACACACTCACCACCAGCCGGGCAGGCCTGTTCGCCGGCGGGGATGTGGTCACCGGCCCGAATACGGTCGTGGATGCCATTGCAGCGGGTAAAAAGGTCGCGGTGATGATCGACCGTTACCTTGGTGGAGAGGAATTGAGACAACCAGTCGAGAGATCTCGTCCATCCACCTATGTGGAGCCGCCTGAGGTCGACCAGGCACCGGAGAGTTCCACGCGTCTGGTCATCCCGCATACGCCGGTCACCGAACGGCAGGACCCGTTCATCGAAGTGGAGAAGGTCGTTGATGCGGATGCAGCCAGATGTGAGGCCTATCGCTGTCTGCGCTGCGATCTTGAATTCACTGCACCACCTGCGGATGAGGTTGACGTAACATTGGCCAGTAAAGGAGATCCGCGATGATTTCGTTGACCATCAACGGACTTCCCGTGGAAGTCGAGAAAGGTACCACTATCCTTGACGCGGCCCGTTCCATCGGGGTGGATATTCCGACCCTCTGCCATGATGACGGTCTGAGCGGAT
>JALGWK010000267.1 GCA_025774205.1 bacterium | reverse complement strand
GCTTTCACGATCGACCTGAATCAGGATGGAACATTGGTCTCCGGCAGCGAATCGCCTGAGCATTACCAGCTGGGTGACGCCTTCAGTGTCGGCGGGCAGAGTTACGAAATCGCCGACGTATCCCTCAAGGGAGAGTGGATCGAATTCAGGCTCGCCGATGAGGCGGTCGAGCCGAAACCCTACATCGAGGTCGGTTACGCAGCTCCGGCCTTCGCCCAGGAGGATTGCCAGGGCGACATGATCGAACTCGAGGAGTACGTGAAGGGCTACAAGGTCCTCCTGCTCGATTTCTGGGCGACCTGGTGCGGACCGTGTATCGCGGAACTCCCGCACGTTCTGGCCGTATTCGAAGAGTACAAGGACCAGGGTTTCGGTGTGCTCGGTGTCAGTCTCGACCTGGCGCCCGATCCCGACGACCCGCAGGATGGTCAGATGACCGCCGAGCAGGTGCGGGCCTTCATGGATGAGAAGGGGATGGACTGGCCCACGACCTACGATGGTCTCTACTGGAGCAACGCGGTGGCGGATATCTATCGGGTGAACGGGATTCCCGCTACCTACCTGCTCGATTCGGAGGGGATAATCAGGTACACGAACTTACGGGGAGAAGCATTGGGCGAAGCGGTCAAGGCGATGCTCGAGGATGAGGGTGACCGCTGATCATGGAACGGGATTGCTGAGGAACGGATAGCATGCTGACAATCCAGATTAGCCTCGTAATCATCGCGGTCTGTGCGGTCCTGCTGACGATCGTGCCGCTACTCATCGCCTTGAAGATCTACCTGGTGATGCGCTCGGTGCAGAAGGTCGTGAAGGAGTTCCAGGAGGATTTCAAACCTCTGACCGAGGAGATCAAGGAATTCGCGTCACATGCCACCGAAGTCGCTGACAACGTCCTCATCGAGGTGGAGGGCTTCACCGAGGCGGTGGCGGGGGTGCGGGAACGGGCCGAACGGATGGGGCTCCTGGCCGAGGTCCTCGAGGAGGACCTCGAACGAGTCACCATCAAGATGTTCTCCTTCTTCGGCGGCATCGGCCGGTTTGTTAAATCGTTGTTCAGGAGAGATTCCGGAAGGAAGCAATCTGCGAAGAAGGATTTCGGAGATATTGAATGGTAGCACGCTCACGGGATTGCACCCGCGAGCCTCAGGAGGCGAATGTTATGGGTAATAAATCAGGTAGCAGATTCAGCACCTTCATCTTCGGCAGTCTGGCCGGATTCATCGCCGGACTGGCCTACGCTCCACGTCCCGGCTCGGAGACCAGGGAGTTGTGGAAGGAGAAGAAGGGGGACCTGCAGGGGAAGGCGGATGATCTCAAGACGAAGGCCCAGGAGCTGCTCGATAAGGTGGAAGGTGCCTGGGAGTCGTCGGAGGAGTGGCGGGAGCAGGCCTTCGAGCGGGCGGTGGAGTTCAAGATGAAGGGTGAGGACATCGGCAAGAAGGCTGTTTCGGAAGCCGAGCACCTCTCAGATGAACTGAAAACCCGTCTGACCGATCTCTCTTCGAAGGTCAAGGGTATCCAGACCGAAATCGATGATGTTGCCGAGGATACCGGTGAAGGGGCCGGTTCTTCAGCTGGCGCCGCTCTCTCCGCCCTGAAGGAGCGACTGCAGGACGCGAAGGACACCTTCAAGGACGCGATGAAGGCGAAGGAAACAGAGCTGAAGAAGCGGGTCGACGAAGCGGCCGAGCCGAAGGAAGAGGAAGCGGATGCGGGAGAGCCCGTGGTCAAGACTTCTTCGAAAAAGGCCGCCTCGAAGAAGACCGCGGCCAAGAAGGATTCCGACGAGGCGTAGCGAAGCTTGAGCTCAACGACCGGGGAAGGCGGCCAGAACGGCTGGACCTACCGCGACGCGGATGATCTGGCCGCCCGCTTCGATGAACTTTCCGAGTTCTATGCCTGGAAGAACGTCTGGGCAACCCGTCGCGAGTCCCTCGAGCAGGAGGGACGCCGGGAGGATTATCGCCTTCCCTTCCAGCGTGACCGTGATCGCATCGTTCACAGCCGGGCTTTTCGTCGCCTGAAGCACAAGACCCAGGTCTATATCTCCATCGGAGGCGACCACTACCGCACCCGGCTCACCCACACCGTCGAAGTTTCACAGATCGCCCGCACCATCGCCCGGGCGCTCGGTCTGAACGAAGACCTGGTCGAGGCGACCGCTCTCGGCCACGATCTCGGCCATACTCCCTTCGGCCATTCCGGTGAGAAAGTCCTCCGGTTCATCATGAGCGGGGAGGACGACCTCGACGCTATGGTCAGGCCCGAAGTGCGTTTCAAACTCGGCGGATTCAAGCACAACTACCAGAGTCTGCGCGTGGTCGACCAGCTGGAAACCCGGTATGACAAACCCGGACTGAACCTGACTGATCAGGTCCGGGAGGGAATCCTCAAGCACACCGGATTCTTCAACGACCATAACCTCTGCAACGTAGATACTGACGGGATCCTCCTGGAACGGGGCTGTCACCTCGAGGGTCAGGTCGTCGCGGTGGCCGACGAGATCGCCCAGCAGACCCACGATCTCGAGGATGGACTGAGGGAAGGGCAGGTCGATCTGGGCCGGATCGAGGAACTCGCCATATCCCGGCTCGTGCTCAGGAACATCGGCAATTACAGCGACCTGCCGAGGTTTGTGCGGCAGAACAAGCTCATCCGCGGACTGATCCATCTGCTCGTCACCAATGCGATCGTGAGCAGCAGGAAGCGGATCGGTGAGTGGTGCGAAGCGGAAGGGATAACCGATTCAGAGGGATTCCGGACGGTATTCGATTCCATCCCGCGCACCCTCGTCCACTTTGATTCAGGGCTGGGCGACGAGTACCGGCAGCTCCACCGGTTCGTCTATGACAACATCATCAACTGCTACAACGTGAGCCGGATGGACGGCAAATCGGTCTTCCTGATCCGCAAGCTCTTCAAGGCCTACCTGAACCGGCCGCTGCAGCTGCCCGACTACGTCCTGCTCGGTTTCGCGAAGCGGCACCGGATCAAGTACCTGCGCGACTTTCCCTTCGATGCCATCGACGAAGAGGGTATGCGCTACCGGCGATCCCGCCTTCTACCGGGCTGTGTGTGATTTCATCGCCGGCATGACCGACAAGTTCGTATTCGATGAATATGAGAAACTCTACATACCCGGTGAACGGGTCTGAGGGCCGGATAGTCCGAAAACAGCACCCGACTGTCAGCCTCCAGCGCCGGAAGGGTCTTCTGATGCCCTGCTCGAACCGCAACCGGTTCATATCCATTCTTCTGCTCAGCGCGATCTGTCTCCTGTCAGTGCCATTCGGCGGCTTCATGGTCACCAGCGTCAGCTACATAGTCGCTTACAACTCCTTCGACTGGGATCATGAGAAATCACTCCAGTTCGGGGTCGGTATGGGGGTGGCCGCCAGCGTGGGCAAGGAACTCTACGATGTTTTGAGCGGGCGGGGTCATGCCTCCGGCAAGGACCTGGTCTGGGATGGTCTCGGGATCGGACTGGGGGTACTCGTCATTGACGCGCTGGCTGATCCGCCCGGAAGGGTGAGTCCCCCGGAGGCTGGTTTTCAGGGTAGATACAACCTTCGCCAGCTTTCTCTGGCGCCCACCAGACCGCTGCTCAGAACCCCTGAATTCAGGCTCTCAAAATCCGTTGACACTCTCTACAGAGTTCCTACCTTGGGGTTTCCGCCAGGTGGTATACTGAGGCCTGACCGGATACCAGAGGGCGACTAGCTCAGCTGGCTAGAGCGCGGCGTTCAC